>NC_009135.1:1200000-1500000 GCF_000016125.1 Methanococcus maripaludis C5 | reverse complement strand
CAACGTTTACACAGACTGTTGCTGATTTTTTTATCCAGTCTGCAACTTCACTAGAATATTCTCTTTCTTTTGTGGTGAGTCTTTTATGGATCCTGTCTCTTGGGCAACCTTTGTATGGCGGTCCGTTATAATAGCAATCCCCCATACAGTGGGATATTTCTTTTGGAAATCTCATTGGACCAAATCGTCCAAAATGGTCGAGATCGAGGGGAACTTCAACGTTATTATAAACTTCATTCATGACCGCAATTGGTGTTAATCCTTCTTTTTCCGCAATATCTGCGAGAGCATATCCGCAAAGGTGTATTGGAAAACCCATATGCTCTGTTAAAACACAGTTTTCGATAAATTGAGGGAGGGTTAATGATGAAGCACAGGGTCCAACCCCAATTTCCAATATATCGCAACCTAGTGGGAATCTACGAAAAATGCTTCCTAATTTCTGTGTATCTTCAAAATTAAGATCATCAACAGTATCTACAATTTCAATAATATCTGATTCTGTTAATTTTTGATTGTTAATTTTGTTTATAACTAATTCTCGAAGTTCCATTGCAGAATCAAGATCATTTAATGAATTTGTTATGAGTTCTTTCATAATTTCACCTTATTTTGCGGATAAGAATAGTTAATTTAGTTTTGGGGTTAGTCCAAGTTCTTTCATCATACATATAACATCGTTAAGATTTCCAGTTTTTGGATTTCCAACACCTTTGATATTCATCGGGTGGTTGTCGGGAATTACTGTGGCAATATTGCTTGCACCGCCTAAAAGTGCAAATTGGGCCAATTCTGGACCCATTGTTGGTGTTGGTGAGGTAATCCTGATATTGGGGAATAATAGTCTTGCAATTGCAATAGTTTTTGCCTGTTCAATTGCAGAGCATTTTGGGCATTGTTCCATTGGGGTATCCTTGTACGGGTTAAAACCCATTACTGGAATTTCTTCAACATCCAGTTCTTTTAAAAAGAAGAGGTGTTCAGCCCTATCTTCGTAAGATTCGCCAATTCCTATTAAAAGACCTGAAGATAGTTCAATTCCATGTTTTTTAACCATTTTACAAACGGATATTCTGTCATCTAAATTTTCCCCAGGTTTAACTTTATTAAAAACTGATTTATTGGTGGTTTCAAGATTACAGCAGATTGTATCTATATTGTATTTCTTAAGTTCTGAAATACAGTCTTCAGTTATGTCTGCTCCAGCATTTACCAAAACTTCCAAATTAGAAGCTGATTTAACTGCTTTAAGTGCCCTTATTACTTCCTTTCCACTGTACCCATGTCCGGAAGAACAGCTGACTCTTTTAATGCCTGAATTTTCAACTGCAGCCGCAGAAGATTTTATCTGTTCGTCATTAGATCTAAATGGTTCTACATATCCTTCTGAACTAGTTCCTGCAGCAAAACCGCAGTATGCGCATTTTGGAGTTACAGAACAGATGTTTGTAACATGAACGGTTGAGGTAATTTCAATCTCGTTTTTAAAAAAATCCCTAACTTCAGAGGCTATTGAAAAAAGTTTTAAGTAATCTTTCCAGTTTTTAATATTAAATAATTCAATTGCATCCGATTTTGTGATTAATCCCTGCTTTACACTTATTTTTCCATCTTTGAGGTCTTGAAAATTGCCTCTTATTTTCGAAAATATCATTAAACCACCGGATTGTAAATTACGCTGAAAATTAAAAAAGAAATATATTTTATTGTATTTAAGGTTTTATTGAACAGCTGCATTCGCATTTATTTTCGTTTGTGTGTTTTTCGAGAACTTTTAAGGAAGTAGGAAGGATATCTGCTAAAGGACCAAAGCACATGCTGTCTGCAGTACCGGTTAGTGCTTTAGGATTCAATTTATCTTCCATGTTTTTAATGCCTTCGCTTCTCATTAATTCTAATAGCTGTGTGATTGCTTCGTCAGCCATCATTTGAGCGAAATCTGCAGGAGCGCCCAATATCTGGGTTACTGCATCTCTGTAAGCTAAGATACCAGCGTAAACTGGTGCGGTAACTGCTGAACCCATGTCGCATACGGGGCTGATTAAGTTTGCAGGCATTTTGAATGCTTCCCCTCTTGCAGTTTTTGCCATACAGTAGAATTCTTCTACCTTTTCTGCATCGGCTAAACCTTCTGAAAGGAATGCTTGACCTTTCATTTCAGGAACTGCTCCCGGGTGGTATGCAATAATGTTTAAATCGTCTCTTCCCATGTCTTTGAAGATTTTTGCGAATTTTGGCGTTGGGATTGTACAAGCGTGTGTTACAATTGCACCTTTTTTGATTGCACCAACGAATTTTTCAATGATTGCAGGTTGGCTGCCACCTTTTGGTAACCATGTGATTACGATGTCAGCATTTTTTACAGCTTCAACGTCGCTTGCAGTTACTTTTAAACCTATGGTTTCAGGGTGTACGAAGTGAATACATCCTTTAGGTGGTTTTGGTGTTTCTTTTGCCTTAGCTTTTACAGCTTCTCTGATTTCAGGCATTACTTTTTCTGCATCTCCTGCTAAGTGTGCTTCCATAACTGTTTTGTAGTCAAATTGGTCGAGTACTACAATTCCAGGTTCTTCAGCAAAGCAAGGGTCTGAAACAACAACTTCTGTGATTTCAGGGATTAAGTGTAATAATTCTGCACCCATTGTGATTGTTGAGTGGGTCATTGTAATTTCAGGGATTCCTACTTCTTTTGCAACTTGTGCAGCTCTTGAAAAGTTTGTGATTCCTGATGCAGCGTGCGTTCTGTAGCAGCCTGCACCTAATATTGCCACTTTCATTTCTTACACCTCAATATTTACTATAGATTAATCTAGGTAATATAAAAGCTATTAAGGGTTAATACCTATATAAATATTAATCATTAGATTATTTAATGTAATAAGTTAAGTATAAATATATTAATAAAATTTCTTCTGTATATCATATCATAGTATTTGTTATTAATATTTTGTACATACATGAAAATTATTTTTTTACCAATAAATAATATGATATCCTATGCAAAATAACTAATGCTATTAAAAAATCAAATATCACCATAATAATTTTTGAAAAAATTTTAAAAAAGTATTTTTAAAGAAATGCAACAGCATTAATCGGAGATCCGTCAATTTTTTCAATATTTAGCGGAAATCCAAAGAATTTGAAACTTCTGTTTTCTAAAATTTCAAGGTTTTTCATATTTTCAATTATTTTAATTTTTGAAGATAATATTTTTTCATGGACCGAAAAGTTGCCGATCGAGTAGCAGTCTACTCCAACAGCTTTTAAATTCAGAGAAATTATTTTTTTAACGTGATTTTCAATATCAATTTCTTTTTCAAAATATGCATCATTTCCCCAGTATTTTGAAAAATCGGTTTTTATGAGCAAAATTTCCAAATCTTCTGGGCAATTTTTAAAGAAATCTTCCAAATTTTCAAATGAAACGCAGTAACCGTTTCCAAAAACATTTTCAAACTTTTCATTTGTAAGTCCAACATGCATGGGATAATCAACATGTGTTCCAGTATGGGCCCCCATTTTTAATTCTGAAACAAAATATTTACCATTTTTTTTAGTTTCTACGCTAGATTCGGGGTCATTTGGATATACAAAATTCTTAAGTTCGTGAGATAAGTTTATTATTTTTTCTTCCGCCATATTTTCTCCACATGGAAATTATTTATTTGATATTAGTTATAATTGGATACATTATAAATTTGGGCTTTGGTGATAATTTGAGGTACGACTTTCACACCCACACGGTATTCAGTGATGGGGAACTCATTCCTTCAGAACTCGTAAGAAGGGCAATCGTATTGGAGCACAGGGCGTTAGGCATAACCGATCACGCAGATGCAAGTAATTACAAGGAATTAATCGAAAAAAATACTTTAGCAAAAGAAGAACTTTCTAACTATTTAGATATTGAAATTGTTGTGGGTGTTGAGTTAACGCACATTCCTCCAAAATCAATTCCAAAAATGGCCAGAAAATGTAAAAACGAGGGTGCAGAAATTGTTGTGGTTCACGGAGAAACTCCAGTCGAGCCAGTAGCTGAAAAAACTAACTATTATACATCAATTTCAGAAGATGTTGATATTTTAGCACACCCTGGATTAATTGACGTCGAAACTGCACAAAATATTCTTGAAAATAACATCTTTCTTGAGATAACCTCTAGAAAAGGCCACTCACTTACAAACGGCCACGTAGTATCTGTTGCAAGGGAATTAAAAATTCCAATGGTCATAAATACCGATACACACGCTCCAAGTGATTTAATAACTTACGAATTCGCAAGAAAAGTGGGGCTTGGTGCAGGAATGTCATTTAGGGAACTTGAAAATTCATTAACTACAAATCCCCTAGAAATTTTAAAAAGAATATAATTATCGGTGTTTTTATGAGTAATATTTCAGAAGTAATCGTTGAATTATTTAAAGAAGCCTCAATTTATCTTCCAGATGATGTAAAGTCCAAATTAAAACACGCTGAAGAAATAGAGTGTGGTGCATGTAAAGATACTTTAAAAGCAATTGAATTAAACAATAATATTGCAGAAGAAAAACAAATCCCGCTCTGTCAGGATACGGGTGTTCCGGTTATTTTTTTGAAAATTGGAACCGGAATTTCAAGTGAAAAAATAATTGAAATAATTAAAGAAATTGAAATCGGAGTAAAACGGGCAACAGCAGAAGTTCCACTCAGGCCAAACGTTGTAAACCCGATTACACGGGAAAATTTGGGTACAAATACGGGAATGGGTGCGCCATTTATAAATTTTGAATTTAATGCAGATTTAAATAACGAAATCGAAATATCTGTATTTCCAAAAGGCGCTGGAAGCGAAAACATGAGTGCTTTAAAAATGCTTACTCCTTCTGAAGGTTTAATTGGAATAAAAAAATTTATACTCGAAACAGTTGCAAATGCAGGCGGTAAACCCTGTCCTCCAATAGTTTTGGGCGTTGGAATAGGTGGAACTGCAGATATTTCATTGAAACTTGCTAAAAAAGCTCTTTTAAGGGATATTGGAAATAGAAATCCTGAAAAGACGATTGAAAATTTGGAAACGGAATTACTGGATAGTATAAATCAGCTTGGAATTGGTGCAATGGGGCTAGGCGGTAAAATAACGGCTTTAGATGTGTTTATTGAAATAAATGGATGCCATACTGCATCACTTCCTGTGGGAATCTGTATTCAGTGCTGGGCTGATAGGAAAGCAAAAAGAAAAATAAAATTATAAAATTCCACAAAAATCTCTTTTTTTAAATAGTTGAATTGACTGATTAGATTTGATTTTAAATTACAATAATTTTATAAACAATTAAAATTAACAGAAATTAGAAAATCTTTACCGGTAGATTTTGATGGAAGAACAGGATATTTTAAACGAATTACGAAAATACAGGAGCCAGGATTTAAAATATGAGGAAGGCTACATTTTAGGCTCAATGTGCACAAAACCCCACCCGATAGCTAGAAAAATTTCAGAAATGTTTTTTGAAACAAATTTAGGGGACCCAGGATTATTTAACGGTACTTCAAAGCTAGAAAAAGAAGTAGTTTCGATGTTGGGAAGTATATTGCATAACAATAACGCTTTTGGTTATATTATTTCTGGTGGAACTGAAGCAAACCTTACTGCAATGAGGGCATTTAAAAATATCTCAAAATCAAAAGATAAAAAGCAGAATATCATAATTCCTGAAACTGCACACTTTTCTTTTGACAAAGCAAGAGATATGATGGATTTAAACGTTGTAAGGCCCCCTTTAACGGAGTATTTTACAATGGACGTAAAATTCATTCGAGATTATGTCGAAGATTCTAAAAACGAGATTTCTGGAATTGTTGGGATTGCAGGATGCACTGAACTTGGATCAATCGATAATATTTACGAATTATCAAAAATTGCGGTTGAAAACGATATTTTACTTCACGTAGATGCTGCATTTGGTGGTTTTGTAATTCCATTTTTAGACGATAAATATAAATTAAAAGGATATAACTACGATTTTGATTTTTCACTAAACGGAGTTTCTTCAATCACGATAGATCCGCACAAGATGGGACTTGCTCCAATTTCTGCAGGGGGAATTTTGTTTAGGGACAACACATTTAAGAAATATCTGGATGTTGACGCCCCGTATCTAACTGAAAAACAGCAGGCAACCTTAATTGGAACTAGATCTGGAGTTGGAGTTGCATCCACCTGGGGAATTATGAAATTACTTGGAATTGAAGGATATGAAAACCTTGTAAACGAATCAATGGAAAAAACAAAACATTTGGTAAAAAAAGCAAGAGAATATGGCTTTGAAACTGCAATCGATCCGGTAATGAATATTGTTGCATTAAAAGATGAAAATAAACAGGATACTTGTATGAAATTGCGAGAAGAGAACTGGTATGTTTCAGTTTGCAGATGTGTGGAAGCTTTGAGGATTGTTGTAATGCCGCATCTCGAGATCGAACATATCGACGGATTTTTGGAAAGCCTTTCAAATACAAAAAAATATTAAGAACTAAACTCTAATCTGCATTAAAAGTATTTTTAATGGTGGTTTAATCATGAAAATTTATCTCGATGGAAAATTCGTAGAGAAAGAAGATGCGAAAGTGTCCGTATATGACCACGGGCTGCTTTATGGTGATGGGGTTTTCGAAGGAATTAGAGCGTATGAAGGAGTAGTATTTAAATTGGAAGAACACATCGAACGTTTATACGATTCAGCAGATTCTCTTGCAATGAAAATACCTGTTTCAAAAGTAGAAATCGGAGAAATTGTAATTGAAACTTTAAAAACAAACGATTTAAAAGACGCATATATAAGACTCGTAGTTACAAGGGGAATTGGAGATTTAGGTCTTGATCCAAGAAAATGTCCTGTACCAACTGTTTTCTGTATTGCAGAAGCTATGAAACCACTTCTTGGAGAAGATGGAATAAAGGTTATAACCTCATCAATAAGAAGACTGCCTGTTGATGTATTAAACCCTGCTGTAAAATCTTTAAATTATTTAAACAGCATTTTAGCAAAAATTCAGGCAAATTATGCAGGAGTAGAAGAAGCTTTTTTACTCGATAGCGAAGGATACGTTGCAGAAGGAACTGGAGACAACATATTTGTTATTAAAAATGGAAAAATAAAAACACCACCTCTTTCTTCAAGTGTTTTAAAAGGAATTACAAGGGATACTGTTGTAGATCTTGCAAATGAGGCAGGTTATACAATTATTGAAGAAAAAATGACCTTACACGATTTATTTGTTGCAGATGAGATATTTATCACAGGAACTGCAGCAGAATTAATCCATGTAGTTGAAATCGATGGAAGAAAAATCTACAATGGAAAATTAGGCCCAATTACAAAAGATTTAAGCGACAGATTCAAAGAAATAAGGTCAAAAATCGGTAAAAAATATATTGAATAATACTTATTTTTTTTAAATTATTTTAAAAACTATTTCTAAACTTTTTTCAAAGAAATAAAAAAGAGAATTATCTTTCACTGTTTATCGGGTAGTTTGGAGCTTCGTTCGTGATTAAAACATCGTGAGGGTGGCTTTCTTTCTGTCCACTCTGGGTGATTATCACAAATCTTGCTTTTTCATGCATTTCTGAAAGATTTTGTGCACCGCAGTATCCCATGGATGATCTCAAACCACCAACGAGCTGGAATAGGATGTCGCTTGTAGGTCCTTTGTATGGAACAGCACCTTCAATTCCTTCAGGTACAAGTTTTGAGTGTTTCATGTGGCCGCTTTGGAAATACCTGTCTGCAACGTTTCCTGAACTTCCACACATTGCACCAAGGGAACCCATTCCTCGATATTGTTTGTATTTTCTTCCATTAATGGTCATTAATAATCCAGGAGCTTCTTCAGTACCTGCCAAAAGGCTTCCAACCATTACAGCATCTGCACCAGCAGCAATTGCTTTTGCAATGTCACCACTGTATTTTATACCACCATCTGCAATTACTGGAACATCGTGTTTTTTAGCAACTTCTGCAACTTCTGCAACAGCAGTTAATTGTGGAACTCCAACTCCCGCAACAACTCTTGTTGTACATATTGAACCAGGTCCAATTCCAACTTTAATTGCATCTGCACCAGCATTAATTAAATCTTCTGCAGCTTCCTTTGTAGCAATGTTTCCAACGAATAATTTTGTTTTGGATCCTTTTAAAATTTCTTTTAATTTTTTAACGTTTTCTACAACTTGCATGTTGTGTGCGTGTGCACAGTCAATTGCAATTGCATCAACACCCGCTAAAAGCAATGCTTCAGCTCTTTCAAAGTCGCTTGGACCACACGCCGCTGCAACAATGAGTTTTCCGTCAGAATCTCTTGCTGCGTCAGGGTATTTTTTTCTTTTTAAGATATCTCTTAAAGTAACCATTCCAAGCAATTCTTTCGTGTTTTTATCCAAAATCGGAAGTCTTTCAATCTTGTTTTCGTAAAGTCTGTTTAAAATTTCTTCGTAAGGTGTGTCTTCATGTACGTGTAGTACGTCTTTTGTCATAACTGTGTCTACAGCTACGTTTTTATCCGGAACGAATTTTAAATCTCTAGTAGTGAGAATTCCGACAAGAGTTTTGTTTTCGCAAACCACGGGAAGACCGCTTACGTTGTATTCATACATTATTCTTTCAGCTTCCAAAACCGTGCTGGATGGTTTAACGGTCACAACATCTCTAATTACTAGATTTTCTGCCATTTTAACAGCCCGGATATGTTTCAGCTGTTCTTCAACAGTCATATTTCTATGAATTACTGCAATTCCACCTCTTCTTGCAAGAGCAATTGCTAAATCTTTTTCAGAAACAGTATCCATTGCAGCAGAAATAATTGGAATATTGAGTTTCAATCCTGCAATATCTATAGAAACATCCGTAGTTTTTGGATCAACATATGACTTGTTTGGAACTAATAATACATCATCAAAAGTGTAGGCTCTTTGAGCACTAACTATTTTATCTAAAAACAAAATAACCACCATTACCTATCAATTGTGATATCTCTAGGATATCCAGTTCATAACAATTAATTATGGAACATATTGTAAATCTCGTATATATGACTTTCTCTATTTGACAAAATAACGATGGAAAACGCTTTTTTTTAGATATTAAATGCCCATAACCCGATATTTATAATCAATAACAAGGTTCAAATTATTTTTCAATGATTTCGTTTTCAAGATGCTTTTAAATGATCTGATTTTTAGTAATATTTAAAAAAAATTCAAAAATTATCTTTAACATTCCACGCGTTTAAAGCTAAAGAATCAATGTAGCTAAGCTTAAGTTCAATAAATAAGTGGATAATTAAAGTTCAATCGTGGATCTTCCAGTAATTCAGTTCTCAAACTTTAAACTTATTTAAAATTCATTGTATGGGCTAGTTTCAATGTTCTAAATTCCTTATTTAAAGTTGTTTTAAAGCTTTTTTAAAATTTAAGATTCAATTTAGTGAATATACAGGATTAAAAGTATAATGACATACACAAATCACTTATATAGTTCAAAAATCATTTTTAATTATGTTCCTTTAAACCTTACCAAGAATTAATCAAGGTTAATTTGGTTTGAAGGGCATTTCATTCATTCACCTGCAATTTGAAATTCGACCTTTCAAGTTTGCATTTAAACATTCTCAAAGTTAATACATTGAATGTGCCGTCATGTATTTCAACTAAAATATGGAAACAATCGGAAAAAAATATTATCTCAAACTCTCAACGAACCACCTTTGAGGGTGAATATTGCCGTATGATTTACCTCAAATTCGCAAAGATTGTGAAGACTCTTTGGATTATATCTAATTTTTAATTCTTTTTATAAATTTAAACTAAATGTTATGTTCATCTCTATTTTAAAATGGGTTTTTATTTTAAACATCTTTCAAACTTTCAGTTCTGATAAAAATTTAGATTTTTAATGAAGCAGGGGTTAAACGTAGTATAACTGAAAGTAATTATTAATTTAAAACAGTATATGTAATGATTCAAAGTAGGATTAGATTCTGGAAAAAAGTTCCGTTATTTTAAATTCAACTCGTTTTTATTTTTCCAGAACATTTCACAAATATTCAATAGGTTTAATATTTACCACAAAAATCCAATAGGTTTATAATAATTTTTAACGGAACTGTATTTAACTTAGATCTTAGTGATATATAAGTTTTTCGAATTTTAAACGAGTTTTAACGATTATTTTGATAAACGGAGTATTATTTATCTTTAAATATTCTAAAAAAATGGTATTTTGCAATCTTTTAGTGATCAAAAAGAAAAAAAGAGAAATTAAATTTTGAACTGACCTGATTTTCTAGTCACCCTCTCAGATACATGAGTTACTTCTTCTGCAATTCCTCTGATTTCTTCAATAATTGAATTTAATTCTTCAGTTGATGCAGTAACTTCTTCTGCTGTTGCAGTAAACTCTTCTGAAATTGATGCAATATCTTGTGCATTCTTTAAAGCACCTTCGGTATTGTCAGCAGCACTCTGCGCTCCCTGTTTAATACCATTTATTTTAATTGCAGCGCCATTAACACTTTCTTTAATTCTTAAGAGCGCATCATTTACTTCGTCGATTGCAATTACCCCTTTATCGACTTCATCTTTTCCTTTTAATCCGAGATCCATCGTTTCTCCGATTCGCTTGTGGACACCATCAATCGTGTGGTTAATATTTTCAACGGATTTTTTAATTTCTTCTGCAAGTGCTTTAATTTCGCTTGCAACAACTGCAAACCCTTTTCCAGCTTCTCCTGCACGTGCAGCTTCAATTGAAGCATTTAAAGCTAAGAGTCCTGTCTGTTCTGCAATATCTTTAATTAAATCGGTTACTTCATTGATTTTTTTACCATCTTCACCGAGTTCTTGGATTGATTTTCCTAAATCGTCAATTACATTTGTAATTCCTTGCATTCTTGAAATTGCGTTTTCAACTTTTTTAACCCCATTTTCAGAGTTTTCGCTGATTTCTTCTGCAGATCTGACAGTTTCTTCTGCATCCGTGTAAACAGTTTTTGCAACTTCGTAAGTATTTTCAAGCTGATCTGATGCTTCCTGTAATTTTGCAGACTGATCACTTGAAGCTTCTGCAACCTGATTTGCAGCTTCTGTAACCTGTGTTGCAGTTTCTTCTGCACTTTTAAGTTCGTCTTCAACTTTTTGAACCTGAACGTTCAATAGATCAACTTCTTCTCTTAGGTCTTTAATCAACTGTGCAACATTTCTAATTGCGGTGTTAATCGCTTTTTGTAAATTATTTCTTTTTCTCTTTTCATCAGCCCTTACTGTGAAATCCCCATTTGCAACTGCAGTCATTGTGTCTGCGACATCTTTAATTGTAACTCCAAGTTCTTTTTTATCTGTATCCATAAGCTCATTCATTTCTTTAATATTTTGAGCCATACCGTTAAATGAATTGGCCAATTCTTCTAGTTCGTCACCAGTACTGACTTTTACGACATGTTCGTAATTTCCATTACCGAAAATTTCTGCACCTTTTTTAAGTTCGTCAACTGGTTTTGTAACTTTTTTGCCAGTAAATATCGAAATCAAAATGGCAATTACCATACCCAAGATCCCGATAATAATTATCGAATTTAATATATTGCTCACAACACTGTCAAACGGTGCTGCAGGAGTTCCGGTAAATACCATACCAACAGCATTGCCTTGGCAATCATAAAGCGGAGCATACCCGCAAAGATGGGAAACTCCAAGCACATCTGCTCTTGCATAGTAGTCCTGTTTTCCAAGTACTACTTGGTTGTAAATCTCATCAGAAATTGCAGTTCCTATTGCCCGTTGCCCGTTATTTTCTACATTTGTAGATATCCTGTATTTTCCAAGTGAAATGGTTGTTACATCCCTGGTTGATTTTTTGACCCCATCTACAAGGGTGTAATCTTTATTCAATACGTCAATTGATACAATATATCCGATCAATGATCCTGAGTCTTGAATTGGAAAAACAGAAATAATTGCAAGGGAACCCTCAATCCCCGATATTTTGCCATTTGATATTGAATTTGTAAGTTCATCAGATATTTTTTCAGTAGAGTATTTACATCCTGAACTGGAAAGTTTTTTAACAATATCGCTTATATAAACGTCTTTGTTTAAATTGGATCCAATTACTTGACCTTGAGTATCTGTAAACGCGACTAAATCCAACCCTGCAGATTCTTCAAGGTTAGAAGCCAAATTATATAATTTGTAAGAGTCTTTTTCTTCCATATATGTAAGTAATTCATGATTTTTTGTATTATATTCAGTAATTTCGACAATTTGCATAACGTGTTCATCAAACATCGCTTTTGAAATGCCAAGATCCTTTTCTATCGCATCCTGACCCTGTACTTCCATACTATCTTTTACAGTATTGGTTGCAATAACGCCCAAAATAAGTATGGGAATTAATGCCGTGAGTACTGAAAAAAATAGTAATTTAGTACCCAATTTTTTAGTATTCAATATTTTCAATATATACACCCACCTAACATTATCGAAGTATGAGGACCTTAGTTAGTTTTGTTGAAACTAACTATCGCGTTTTGTTTATTTTCTGAGGTATATATTCTTTTTATGTAGGTGTATACGTCGCTAGAATAATCATTAAATATAATTAGATTCTAATTTTAAAAAAGTTATATCGAATAAATAAGGTCATAATATGAATCCAAAAACTATGGACAATTTTAATAAATTATGGGAATTTATGTACGTAAGTTCAAGGGAATACCTATATCAAAAAATTCCAAAAGAAGATGTTTTGGAATTTACCATGACAGATAAAAAATATCTGGATACGATCAGAACCCTTGAAAATCCGAAAATAACGGAATTAGCAAACGAAATGGGCTATACAAAAACTTCAGTTACTGAAAGAATAAATAAATTGGAAAAAAAAGGGTATGTGGAGAAAATAAGGTCTGAATCTGATAAGAGAGAAGTGATTGTTAAATTAACAGAACGAGGACATTTCATGTTTAAATGGAGAAATGAAATGCACAAGTGTACATTAAAAGAGATTGAAAATATATTATCTCCAGAAGAAATAGAAATTTTTGAAAGATTAAGTGAAAAAATTGGAAACAGTCTCGAAGAAAAGTTGGAGGTTAAATACTCCAAAAATCCAGAACTTAAAAAAATCATGTATTCAACATGGGCAATAAACTATACGGAATGATTTATCTATTTTGAATTTATTTACTTACTAAACCATATTATTTTCATTAAAATAAGTTTTAAGAATTTTAACTCATTATTTTCAAGATTTATTAGCTATTGTAAAATACCTACAATATTGGTGGTAACATGGATGAAATCAGCATTGCTTCAAAAGAGCTTGCCAAGGGGGCAAAAATGCTTGGAAAACACTGCAGTTCGTGCGGTTTTCCAATATTTGAAAAAGACGGTTTAGAGTACTGTCCAAACTGCAATGGATTAAAAATCGAAATTAAGAATTATTCAAAAGATTTGAAAGAAGAAATAAAAGAAATGTCTGAAAATTCAAAAAATGAAGATAAATTACAGATAATCGATAGAAAAATCGAATATTTATTTTTAAAATTGGATTCAGAAGAAGAAATTGGTAGAATTAATGAAATAACTTCGTCAATTAAAACACTGTTCAAAATAAAAAAGTATCTGTAATGATGGAAAGAAAAAAAGCTTTCCAAAGAAAATAGGTCTTATCCAAGATGCACAATATTTACAATGGTTTGATAACAATTGGTGGCATGTTAATTACAAGTTTATGTTCCCCAATTCCTTTATTCCATTATTAGTATTTATGATTTATGCTATTAACTTTTCTAAATCGAAAGTTTTCAAGGTATTGATTATCAATTCTAAAGTTCTTATTTAGTGATACATTTATATTTTATAATTTGATAGTGGTATTCAATCAACATAACAAGTGAGAATATGATTCAAAAATGCAGAGTATGCGGAAAAGAATACGAAGTAGATGCCATAATTTATAACTGCGAATGTGGCGGATTACTTGAAATTAAATACGATTTTGAAAGCATCAAAGAAAAAGTTTCAAAAGAGTCCTTAAGAGAAAGAGAACTCGGTGTATGGAGATATTTAGACTACTTACCTGTTAAAGATCCTGCAAAAATCGTAAGCCTTCACGAAGGAGGAACCCCTCTTTACAAATGTGAAAATCTCGCAAAAAAATTAGGAATGAAAGAATTATATGTTAAAAACGAAGGTGCAAACCCAACAGGAAGTTTCAAAGATAGGGGAATGACTGTTGGAGTTACAAGAGCAAATGAACTCGGTGTTGAAGTAGTAGGCTGTGCTTCAACTGGAAACACATCTGCATCCCTTGCAGCATACTCTGCAAGAGCAGGTAAAAAATGTATCGTTCTTCTCCCTGGAGGAAAAGTAGCTCTTGGAAAACTTGCTCAAGCAATGTTTTACGGTGCGAAAGTTATCCAAATCAACGGAAACTTCGACGAAGCTCTCGTAATGGTTAAAAACCTCGCATTAGAAAACAAACTCTATTTATTAAACTCTGTAAACCCATTCAGACTCGAAGGTCAAAAAACAATTGGTTTTGAAATCTGCGACCAATTGGACTTTGAAGTTCCAGACATGGTTATTTTACCTGTTGGAAACGCTGGAAACATCAGCGCAATCTGGAAAGGATTTAAAGAATTTAAAGAAACAGGAATGATTGACACCTTACCAAAAATGACTGGAATCCAGGCAGAAGGTGCACAGCCAATCGTAAAAGCGATAAAAGCAGGACTCGATAAGATAATTCCTGATGAAAATCCAGAAACAATTGCAACTGCAATTAGAATTGGAAACCCCGTAAATGCAGCAAAAGCGCTTGATGCGATCAAATCTTCAGGCGGACTCGCAGAAAGTGTAACTGATGAAGAAATCACCGCAGCTCAGAAACTCCTCGCACAAACAGAAGGAATTTTCGTAGAGCCTGCTTCAGCTTCATCAATTGCAGGGCTCATCAAGTTAATAGACATGGGATTAATTGACAAAGACCAAAAAATCGTATGTATTACTACTGGTAATGGATTGAAAGATCCTGATGCTGCAATCAAAGCAAGTACAATGCCTACAGAAATCGAATGTGACATGGAAGTACTCAGAAAAGCAATAGACTAATCATTAAATTGGTGGAATTTATGAAAAAGACTGTCGAAGGCAAAGCATGGGTTTTTGGGGATAATATCGATACTGATGCAATATTACCTGCAAGATACCTTGTATACACTACCGAAGAACAGCTTGCAAAATACGCAATGACTGGAACAGACCCAGAATTCCCAGAAAAAGCTACTGTTGGCGATATAATCGTTGGTGGTAAGAATTTTGGTTGTGGAAGTTCAAGAGAACACGCTCCAATTGGTTTGAAAGGTTTAGGAATTTCAATGGTTATTGCAGAAAGTTTTGCAAGAATTTTTTACAGAAATTCCATCAATATCGGATTTCCACTCTTGGAATGTAAAGATATTTCAAAACACGTAAAAGAAGGCGACGTTTTAAGAGTAAACCTTGATAAAGGTACTATTAAAAACGTTACGACCGGCGCTGAATTAACGGGCCAAAAACTTCCAGACTTCATGATGGAAATCTTAAACAATGGCGGATTAATGCCGCACTTGAAGAAAAAGATTTCAAAAGCTTAATTTTTTTATTTAATTTTTATTTTATTATTTTTCGGTGATTTTTATGTCAGATCCAAAAAATGTAGTTTTTAAAGAAAGCGAGGATTTAAATGGGGTTTTTATCGAAGGGCCCGATTTTGATAAAAATATCGATTTAAAAGACGTTTTAACAGATTATTATGAAAAAATAGGTTTTCAGGCAACACACCTTGGAAAAGCAGTTAAAATCTGGAAACAAATCGAAGAAATTCGAAAAAATGAAGAATTAGTCGTTTTCATGGGATATACCTCAAACATGGTTTCATCAGGTCTTAGAGAAATTATTTCTTACCTTGTAAAACACAAAAAAGTCGATGTACTTGTTACTACTGCTGGGGGAATCGAAGAAGATTTTATAAAATGCATAAAACCGTTTGTTCTTGGAGAATGGGACATGGCCGGCTCAGATCTTCGAGAAAAAGGAATAAACAGGATCGGAAATGTGTATGTTCCAAATGATAGGTACATTGAATTTGAAACGTACATGACAAAGTTTTTTGAAACCCTTTTAAAAAAACAGCAGGATGAAAATAAAATAATAAGTGCAAGCGAGTTCTGTTTTGAACTTGGAAGATTCATGGATGAAAATTTAGGGCCTGAAAAAGAAAAATCAATTATTTACTGGGCGTATGTAAACAAAATACCCATATTTTGTCCCGCAATTACTGATGGGTCGATTGGAGATATGCTCTACTTCTTTAAAAAGAATGAAAAAGGAACCGATTTAAAAATAGATGTTGCAAGCGATATCGTGAAATTAAATGACATGGCAATTGATGCAAATAAAACAGCATGTATCGTTTTAGGCGGTTCCCTTCCAAAACACAGCATAATTAATGCGAATCTCTTCAGGGAAGGAACTGATTATGCGATATACGTTACAACCGCGGTTCCATGGGATGGTTCATTGAGTGGTGCACCTCCAGAAGAAGGTGTTTCATGGGGAAAAATTCAAGAAAAAGCAGATTTCGTCGAAATATGGGCGGATGCAACGATCGTATTTCCAATGCTAGTTTATGGCGTATTTAAATAACAATCACAAAATACAATTTTTAAATTTTTTTAAAAAAGCTCTTTTAAAGGATATAAAGAAAAGATATTTCTTGATATCTCTCTATTGTTGGGACAAATATTTTTGGTGATCTTCAAAAGTGGAATATGAATGTCACTTTCTAAGATGTGCAACTAGTGCACATTACAATATGGTACTTCAGTAATATATATAAATTACTATATGGATTAAGGTAATGTATATTTAAAGAAATAAATTGGCGTATATCTAAAAAGAATATTTATTGATACAGTTATTATTTAACAATTTTTAGGCCATATTTTTCTTTTTTAAAGGTTTTTTATTCGCCATCAATGATTTGGGGAACATTTTATTGCGTAATAAATTTGTATTAATACTTTTTAATTACATATAATCGATAAGTAATTATATGTAGTAACCATATATGTGTGGGTGTGGCCCCACAAGACCACAAGATTCACAATGGAACAAGCGAATTTTTGAGCTTAATTTTTAATTTTTCTCAAAAATATTTTTTAAAATACGTATAACAAATCAAAAGGTGGATACATGACCGAATTTAAGGTTGTTCATACCATATGCCCCTACTGTGGAACGGGCTGCGGTATTGACCTCGTAGTTAAGGACGGTAAAGTAGTAGATTCCCACCCTTTCAAAAGACACCCTGTAAACGAGGGTAAAGTCTGTATAAAAGGTAATTACTGTTATGAATTCGTTCATAGCGAAGACAGGCTAACAAAACCACTCATCAAAAAGAATGGGGAGTTTATTGAAGCCACATGGGATGAAGCATTAGATCTTATCGCAGGAAAATTAAAACAATATTCCCCTGAAGAAGTAGCATTCTTTTCATGTGCGAGAGGCACAAATGAAGAAAGCTATGCTTTGCAGAAATTTGCAAGAACCGTAATGAAAACGAACAACGTAGATCACTGTGCTAGAATATGACACGCGCCGACAGTTGTAGGGCTCGGAGAATGTTTTGGGTCAGGTGCAATGACCAATTCAATCACTGATTTAGCACAAGCAGATGTATTGCTTATCTACGGTTCCAATACTTTTGAAGCTCACCCTTTAATAGCAAGAAGTATTGTAAAAGCCAAAGAAAATGGTACTAAAATAATTGCAATCGATCCAAGGACAACACACACTGCAAAAATGGCAGATTTACATTTAAAGCTAATTCCTGGATCAAACATTGATTTAATAAATACTATCACGAATGTCATTATCCAAGAAGGAATGGCTGACGAAGAATTTATTAAAAACAGAACTGAAGGCTACGACGAATTAAAAGAAGTAGTTTCAAAATACACTCCAGAAAAAACAGCAGAAATTTCAGGAATACCTGCAGAAACAATTATCGAAGCAGCAAGACTGTACGGAAGTGCAGAAAATGCAGCTATAATGTATTGTTTGGGTGTTACTGAATATACATTTGGTGTGGACAACGTAAAATCTTGCTGTAATCTTGCAATGGTTACTGGAAACCTTGGAAGGCCTGGAACGGGTGTAAACCCATTAAGAGGTCAGAATAACGTTCAAGGTGCATGCGACATGGGTGCACTTCCAAACGTATTCCCAGGATACCAGAAAGTTGGAGAAGCTTATGAAAGACTCGAAGACTTATGGGAAACAGCAGATTTGAACCGAGAAATTGGATTAACAAGCCCTGAAGTATTACATGAAGCTGGAAAACAGATAAAATACCTCCACATTGTTGGGGAAGACCCGATGGTTGCGGATGCAGATATAAATCACGTTGAAAAAGCTTTAAAAAGTTTAGATTTATTTGTGGTTCAAGATATATTCTTAACTGAAACTGCAAAACTCGCGGATGTTGTACTTCCTGCAGCATGTTGGGCTGAAAAAGACGGAACATTCACAAATTCTGAAAGAAGAGTACAGAGAATCAGAAAAGCAGTCGATGCACCAGGGGATGCACTTCCAGACTGGCTCATTGTTCGAAAACTTGCTGAAAAAATGGGTGCTGGCGAAAAACTCAATTTCGAAAGTGCATCAGAAATATTTGATGAAATGGCAAAAGTTATTCCACAATATACTGGAATGTCTTTTGAAAGACTCGGTATTGATGGACTTCAGTGGCCATGTAAAACTCCAGAAGACCCTGGAACCCCGATTCTCCACAAGGAAAAATTCTTAAGACCAAATGGACTCGGTAAATTTGTTCCAGTTGAACATAAAGACCCTGACGAGTTTGCAGATGAAGAATACCCACTCATACTCACCACAGGAAGGATCATATTCCACTACAACTCCGGAACAATGACCCGAAGGTGTAAGCGTATCACGAACGAGATTGACGAAAACTTCATCGAAATAAACACCGAAGACGCTAAAAACTTAGGAATAACGCCTGGAGAAAAAGTTAGGGTTTCCTCAAGAAGGGGAACGGTAAATGCAATCGCTAGAGTAACTGAAAACGTCATAAAAGGAGTAGTTTACATGTCATTCCACTTTTTAGAGGAAGCAACAAATAAACTAACAAATTCCGCATATGATCCCGTATCAAAAACCGCAGAACTCAAAATATGTGCCGTTAATGTTGAAAAAATTTAATAAATATTTTTGAGGTGATTTAAATGAGCTATTATTTAGTTCAGTCAACGGACGAAGATGTTTTAAAGCATGCGGAATGTGGTGGGGCAGTTACTGCATTTTTCAAGTACCTTCTTGATAAAAAACTGGTTGATGGAGTTTTAGCACTTAAAAAAGGAGAAGACGTTTATGACGGAGTTCCTTATTTAGTTAACAACTCAGAAGAACTGGTAGAAACTTGCGGTTCACTTCACTGCGCTCCAACAATGTTTGGAAACATGATAAGCAAGCACTTGAAAGATATGAATCTTGCAGTATCTGTAAAGCCATGTGACGCAATGGCGATAAATGAGCTTGAAAAAAGACATCAAATTGATAAAGACAAAATATACACGATTGGATTAAACTGTGGTGGAACAGTACCCCCACAAACTGCAAAAAAGATGATAGAACTCTTTTACGATGTAGATCCAGAAGATGTAATCAAAGAAGAAATCGATAAAGGAAAATTCATAATTGAATTAAAAGACGGAAGCGAAAAATCCGTCAAAATCGATGAACTCGAAGAAGAAGGATACGGAAGAAGAACAAACTGTCAAAGATGCGAATTGAAAGTTCCAAGAAATGCAGACCTCGCTTGCGGAAACTGGGGTGCTGAAAAAGGATGGACTTTTGTAGAAGTCGGTTCCGAAAAAGGAGAAGAACTGCTTAAAAACGCACAAAAAGAAGGCTACATAAACGTTAAAGCACCTTCTGAAAAAGCGCTTGAAATTCGGGGAAAAATTGAGAAATCAATGATTAACCTCGGTAAAAAATTCCAAAAAGAACATTTGGATGAAAAATATCCTTCACCTGAAAAATGGAACGAATACTGGAGCAGATGTATAAAATGCTACGGTTGTAGGGATGTATGTCCAATATGCTTCTGTAAAGAATGCGCTTTAGCTGAAGATTATTTAGATAAAGGAACGATACCGCCTGATCCAATAATGTTCCAAGGAATAAGGCTTTCACACATGAGCTTCAGCTGCATAAACTGTGGTCAGTGTGAAGATGTATGTCCTGTGGAAATTCCACTAGCAAAAATATACCATAGGGCACAACTGAAAATCAGGGAAACTACTGGATTTGTGCCAGGAATTGATGACAGCATGCCATTTTTATACAAATAAGATAGTTACAGGTAATGCCTAATTCTTTTTTCTTTTTTTTAAAATAAATTAATTAGAATTTAAAAGATAACCAATAGCTTGGCCGAAAGAAATTCCGCCGTCTCCATTTGGAATTTTTTCATGAATTAATGGTTTTAACGATTCTTTTTTAATGTTTTCAACGATTCTTTCAGAGATTATCTTGTTGTAAGATACTCCGCCTGTTATTCCAATGTACTCAATATTATGTTTTTTTGCAGTTTCAATTGCTATTTTTGATAAACCGTTTGCAAGTGCAATATGAATGAAATATGCTATTTTTTCAATTTTTTCATTGTTATTTAGCATTTCTATTGCTTTTACAACCAAATATGTAGTATTTAATACATTATTTTCAATTTTAATAGAATCTTCTACCAATTTTTCAATTTCTGATATTTTTCCAGCATATTCATTTGCAAGCGCTTCAAGTCTTATTGATGGTTCTCCATCGTATGTTCTTTCAAAACAAAGAGAAACAAGTGCAGAAATCGAGTCAAGAATTCTTCCAGTTGATGTAGTTTTTGAAACATTAATATTTTTTTCAAGTTGGAACAATATTAATTTCAGTTCCTTTTCTGAAAAGTAGTCATATCCGTTAATAATTTCAGAAACATTTAAATTAGCTTTATTTAGTATTGACGCAAGCATTCTTAACGGATATTTTGAAGCAAGATCTGCTCCTGGCTGAATCTGTTCTTCAAGATGTCCGATTCTTTCAATTTTTCCATCTTTAAACAAAAATACTTCTCCACCCCAGATATTTCCGTCATTTCCATATCCAAGGCCGTCAATTGCAATTGTGATGTTATTTTCAAAAATATCTGAATCTCCCATTAATGAATAGCAATGGCTTTCATGGTGTTGTACTTGAGTTACAGGAATTCCATATTTTTCTCCCATTTCCTTTGCAAAAATCGTTGAATTAAAAGAAGGGTGCAAATCGCAAACTATTGCATCGATCTTGTTTGTATTCGTGATGTTTATTAAATTTTCGGTAGCTTCCTTTAAATAATTAAATGTTTCGTATTTTCCTGTATTTCCTATATATTGGGTTAAATAAAACTTATTATTTTTAATCAAACATGCAACAGAGTTTAATTCCGGGCCAAGCGCAAGAATGTTTTTCGAGTTATTTTTAATTTTTTCATAATTTACTTCAACAGGTTCTGGAGCAAAACCTCTCGAACGCCTTAAAAACTGCATTTTTCCATTTATTTCTTTTAAAACGCTGTCATCACATCGATTTACAATTTTTCGATTGTGGAGTAAAAAATAGTCTGCAATATTTTCTAATTTTTTCAAAATCTCTTTATTATCTATCGACATTGGAAGCCCAGGCAGGTTTGCAGAGGTCATTATGTATGCAATCTGGTCAGTATTTTCAAAAAGAAGGTAGTGAAGTCCAGAATATGGGAGCATTACTCCAATTGTATTTACGTTTGAAACATGCTCTGAAAAATATTTTTCGTAAAATTCATTTTTTTTCAAAGCAACAATTGGTTTTTTTGGAGAGATTATTGCATTTAATTCATTTTCATCTATTTTTGAAAATAAATCAAGATATTCTTCCCGACTCATAATCGCAAACGCCTGAGTTGGCCTGTTAAGCCTTTTTCGAAGTTCTAAAACTGATTTATCAGAATTAATCGAACAAACAAGGTGCGTTCCACCAATTCCCTTAATTGCAACAATTTTTCCATTTTCAAGGAATTTAACAGCATCTTTAATATCTTTACTTATTATTTTTCCAGAATTGTCAGTTATGAATAGTTCTGGCCCGCAAATATCACAGCAAGTGGCCTGAGCGTGAAACCTTCTATTTTCCGGATTTTTATATTCTTCAATACAGTTTTCACACAATGGAAAGTCTTTCATTGACGTGTTTTCTCTATCATACGGCAGTTTTTCAATGACTGTAAATCTTGGACCACAGTTTGTGCATGCAGTGAACGCGTAATTTGATCTTCTGTCCTTTTTATCCATTATTTCTTTTAAACATTCACCACATATCGAAATATCTGGAGGAGTCGTTCCTTCTTCCTCAATTTCGGAGTTTTCACTTAATTTTATTGTAAAATCGCTGTAAATTTCGTTTAAATTTTCATCTATATTTTCAATGGAAAGTTTATCAATTTTTGATAGTGGCGGTTTTTCGAGTCTCAAATCTGATAAAAAAGCATCAATATTTTTCAAATCCCCAAAAACAACTATTTCAACGTAATTTCCCATGTTTTTGACATAACCTTTCAGGTCATTTTTTTTAGCAATTCTGTATACAAATGGCCTAAAACCAACGCCCTGAACGATGCCTTTGACATCTATTCGTTTTGTAATCATTGAAACGTCACCAAAATAATCGATAATTAAAAAAAAGAATTATTTTATTTTTTATTTAAAAATCGCCTGTACAAACATGTTGGATAAGAGGAGCATCCTAAAAATTCTCCTTTTTTAGTTCTTATGAGCCTTAATTTCTCTCCACACCATGGACAGGTATTTTCATCGTTATGTTTTTTCAACTCTTCTGCAAGCGAATATCCTGAAGTACAGAGTCTTTCACCATTGTATCTAACTACACTGTTTACTGTGTCAACGTAGATAAGGTAGTTTTCGAAAACTTCCGTATTTTCAAGGTCTATTGTTAAATCACAGTCTTCTTCAACGAAACCTTTTGTCAATTCCATCTGAGTTTTCAAAGGAAGTAACCAGTAGCCTTGACCGGAATAGTTGAATAATTTGCCTTTATATTTTAATCTGCCGATCAACCAGTTGTAATCTCTGTCAGCAATGTACTGAGCACTTTCTTCAACAGATTCAAAGACATTTCTATCTTTCATTCTTTCTAAAACTTCTATTGTATGTTCGTCTCCTCGTTTGTACTCTTCAAGGAGCATACTTTTGAAAGTGTTTATAAATTCAGTTTTACCTATCTTTATTCCGAGTAATAGGCCGTTAAATCCGTTTGCAACAACGTATTTTTCTTTTTCAACAATTGTATCTTTACAGAATCTGAAGTAAACTCTGGCATTTATGTATTTGTTGCCATTTTCTGAAGTTCCTTTTTTTAAAACGAAGTTTGTCCTGTAATTTTCAGTATGCCCATAGTAAAAGACGGGTTTTTTACCATTTTTAAGTCCTACAATTGTAATAAGATTTTCAGGAACCATCCAGTTTTGATTCCACGTTTTTCTACCCATTTCAGTCACATTAAAGTGAATATTGCTTGTAAGGGTTTCAAATAATTCGTTTGACATATTTTCACCGAATAAGTTATGTTTTAAGTTTAAATAAACGGTTTTGGAAGTTTTTCATTTTCACATTCTACAACCATAACGTATGGAATGCTCTTTTTTAAGAAGTAAGATATATTTTCACCGATTTCATCGCTATTTTGGATGTAAACATTTTCAATTCCGTATGCATCCGCAATTTTATTGAAATCGGGCGTATTGATTTTGCCAAACATGTTTAAATGATTGTTTTTCATCACTACAATAAGTATTTTTAAGTTATTTTCAGCGACAGTCCCAAGTTCTTGGATAGTCATCTGAAAACCGCCATCTCCACTAATGGAAACGACTTCTCGGTTTATATTATAATCATTGCATCCAAATTTGACACCGATTGAAGCGGGAAGTCCAAAGCCCATGGTGCCCATTGAATGAGAAGAAATGATATTTCGTGGAGCCACACATTTTTTTAATAAAGAAACAAAAACAGTGTGATTTCCAGCATCCGTAGTTATTATTGTATCTTTTGGTAAGTTTTCCAATATTTCATGGATTTTAGTAGAATAGTCGCCGAATTTAAATTCGTTTCGGCTTAAATCATGTCCGGACGGCTTAACGTGGCCGGAAAAAACGTTTTCATTAAATGTATTTACAATAGTCTTAATGTCGTTGGTACTATTGATACCAAACTTAAGGGGAATTACATTATATAAAATTTTATCCCTTACGCTTTCTGGAAGTGTATTGTATGAGAGACTCGCACCTATTGAAAATACCGCATCGCTTTTTAAAATGAGTTCGTTTGACTGTAAACTTCCCCTTCTTCCAACCATGCCGTACACATTTTCAAAATTCTCATCAATAACTCCTCTTGCAGGATATGTAGTTAATATTGGAATTTGAAGCTTTTTTAAAATTTCATTAATTTCAAGAATTTCAGAATACTTTAAATTACCGTAAATCCCCTGTCCTAGAAGTAAAACTGGATTTTTAGCATTTTCATGTTTTTTTATCGTTGAAATTGTGGTTTCAAGTGATTCCGTATTTTTATTTATTAAATCTATTTCTGAATCAATAACCTCTAAATCGTAGATATCTGCAGGGATATTTATAGAAACTGGCTTTTTAAGTTCATAAGAATCATCATATGAATTAATTAAATATTTGGAGTCAGAATTTTCAACAAAATATCCTTTTTCAAAATTTAAAAAATCCATCGGAATTTCTTGAAAATAATTTTTACCAAGGTAATTTGTAGAACACCTGCCACTAAGTGCGAGAACTGAAGACGAATCTTTAAATGCAGTTGCAATTCCGGTTGTTAAATTTGTAGCTCCCGGGCCTGCAGTTGCAAGGCAAACCCCGACTTCATTTGTAATTCTAAAATATCCATCTGCTGCATGAGCTGAAGCCTGTTCGTGTTTTACATCGATGCAGTTTATTTTCGAGTTTTCATGAAGTGCCCCATAAATTGGAAGAATCTGCTCTCCAGGATATGCGAAAACAGATTTAACGCCTTTATTTTCAAAAAAATCTATTATAAAATCCAAATATTTCATAAAATCACGATTAAAACTTAATCAAGTTTTTTAATATTATTTTTGGGTTTATATTTTGCACTACTGTGGCCGAAATGTTCTGAAAGTGGTTCCTCACAGAAATGTATTAGTTCGTTAGTGTCTTTATCGGTTATTATTTCGGTATATTTGTTATTTTCTCTATCTATTGTCATTTTCCGATGATTCCATGTACCTGACTTTTTATACGGGTCATCCCCCTGCATACATTCAAAAACTGGCTTTTTAATGCCTTCTTTTTTAAATTTGTTGCCAATCTTACTGTGCACGGTTATATTTATCGTATCTTTAAGTGTAATCATCAGTTCCTGTTTCGAACTTCCGCAGTTTGGACAGGATCGGCCTTTATCATCTAATTTTATTCCGCAATTCCCACAAAATATTTCCATCATATTTTCAACATCCGCCAATTCACAGACATTTGAAGTCACGGTTAATATCAAATTTTAAATTTATTAGTGGATTATTTCTTCAAATTCAATACATTCTTTCTTCATTATCTGTTTTATAGTTTCCACGTATTTTTCAAAATTCCCCAATTTTTTAGAATTACCAAGCTCTTTTTCAAGTAATTCTCCGACATCATCATCTTTTTGATTTTTAATCAGAAATACGACAGATCCGCCCAAAATACTTGGATTTTTCAAGATATCGTCCCTATCCCCATCAGTAATCCCGATTATTTTAACTCCAAATCTTGAAAGGATATCTCCGCAGATGGTAGTTGTATCGTCACCAACAGTCAAAACTGCGCATATTTTTTTGTTTTGTATGGTTTCTAAAACGTCTTCTCCGGCATGGTTTACAAATAAAACTTCACCTAAATCAGAATTTAAGTTATATTTGGAAATTTTTTGGTTTTTTGAAGGGTGGCGCCTTAAAAGTCCGGTTTTTACAACAACTTTTTCAAGATCGATATTTCCTAACTTTTCAACACCGTGCCATTTGACAGTTCCGCCAATAATATCTACAATATTTCCATTTTCAGAAACTATTGTAACATCTTTTTGGTTAGACCGTCCAATTATAATGCCATTTAGCATAATGGACTCATCTATATCTACACCATTTATTTTTCTAAAAGATTTAGTTCCTTCAACCCAGAAATTTAATCCCTTACTGATACACTTTTCAACGTTTAACTCGAGTTTATCTGAGATTTCATTTACTATTTTTCCTAAAATTTCATCATCTTTTGTAGTATTCCATAGTATTATTGTACCGTCAGCTTCTCCAGGCCTTTCAATCTGAATTACTGGTTTTTTAACAGTTGATCTTTCAACAACGATTTTTCCGAAAGTGTGGCCAGTAATTTTTGATTTTCCATAGTTTAAAAGGATCAAAATGTCATTATTTTCGAGTTTTTTAAGCGATTTTGATGGAACCAACTTTTCAGAAATATCGATGATATATTCAAGGGAATTATCGATTACTGCAACTCTTCCAATGGTTCCCCCTAATTTAATCTGTAAATTGATATTTTTATCTAAATTTTTTAAAATAGCAAAGATTTTTTCTGCAAATCCTGAATCAATGATTTCGGGCCCGTGTACAACAATTCCTACGTTCAAAATATCACAAAAATAAAAAATATTGAATTATTCAACGAAATTTTTTAAAATTCCAATGTTTTCAATTTCAATTTCGACAATATCTCCTTTTTCAAGCTTTCCAACTCCAGGTGGGGTTCCTGTTGAAATAATATCGTCTGGATAAAGTGTCATTATTGAAGAAACAAATTCAACAAGTTCTTCAACACTAAATATCATATTATTGGTGTTTGAATCCTGTTTTAGTTTTCCATTAACTCTTAACTGTATTTTTAAGTTATTTGCATCAATTCCTGATACTATTTTTGGACCAATTGGAGAAAAAGTATCAAAAGATTTAGCTCTTGTCCACTGCCCATCTTTTTCCTGAAGATCTCTTGCAGTAACATCATTTAAAATTGTAACTCCTTTTATGTAGTTTTTTGCATTTTCTTTTTTTACGGATTTACAGGTTTTTCCAATTACAATTGCAAGTTCAGCTTCGTAATCGATTCTTTCAGATGCTTTTGGTATTTTAATTGCTTCTTCGTTAAATATTATCGAAGAAGTGGGTTTTAAAAATATAACTGGCTCTTTTGGCAACTTCATTTTAAGTTCTTCGGCATGATCTTTGTAATTCAATCCAGCACATACTATTTTTGAAGGAGTTATATTCAAATTTTCACCCAAATTTACTTTAAAATCTGCACTTTTCCATCAACAACTTCAATTTTTACGAGAGTTTTTACTTTGTATCCTGTTTTTTCTTCAACAATGTTTTGCCCGTTTCCCCTATCGATTATACACAAAACATCCCTGATATCTGCACCAGCTCTTTTCAATGCGTTTATAATTGCAACAAGGGTTCCGCCTGTTGAGATAACATCATCGAGGATTACAACCTTGTCTCCTTTGTTTATTCCGTTTAAGTAAAGTTCTCCTTTACTGTATCCAGTTTCTTGGTGGACAGGAATTTCTCCTTCAAGTAAATATTCTCTTTTTCTCATTATAACGTAAGGAATATCTGTTGCAATTGATACTGCGGTCACAATTGGAATTCCCATCGCTTCAGCAGTCACAATTTTATCAACTTCGGTATCTATCATTTTGATAACTCTTGTTGAAATATCTCTTAATAATTCTGGTTCAACAAGTGGAACTCCATCAGATATCGGGTGTATAAAGTAGTGGTATTCTCCTCTTTTTACAATAGGACACGTTTTCAATGATTCTTCCAATAACCTGCTCATAAAATTCACCAATTTAAATTTAATTTATTTTTTAGCCGTTTCGTTTTGAGTATCGTAAATACTTTTAAATTCTGATAACATGACTTCAACAGAATATGCGGCTCTTGTTATACCCATACTTCTTGGATCAGAATCTGTTCCAACAACAAAGAAACTATCATCAATTTTAGGGTACACGAAGAACTGTCCGATCGAGCAAGAAGCCTGCTCCGGAATCGTTTCTTGAACATAGAGCATATCGACTTTGTCAGTATTTAAATTTAATTTATTTTCAATAGTTTGTAAGGCATTTTCTTTTGTCGAATTTACAAAAGAAAAGCCCATCAGGTGTTTTCCTTTTGGAGCAAGGCTTTCATCGTAGTTTGAAACGGTAGATGCCCAACAAGGATTTTCTATCCATATTTCTGAACCCAGATATGGGAAATAATTTTTTTCATCCCCTATCCAGATCGTAGTTGATTTTGTAAATTTGATATTGTTTAATTTTTCCTTATTTTTCTGAATTTTAGTTATTTTCGCCACTTTTGGTAATGTAATTGCGGGCGCAGAATAAACAATAATGTCTGATGTGTATTCTCCTTCAGAAGTTTTTACAGTGTATTTTTTACCGTTTTTTGTTATTTTTTTAACTTCTTCGTTTTTTATTCGGGTATTTACGAGTGAATAAGTTATACAATTACAGATAGACTGAACTCCTCCAACAGGATAGCCTTGCGTCGAATATCTGTGCTCAGTCATGAATTTATTGATGTATTTTTTTGATCCGTTCTTTATGGAGCTTATAAATCCTGCATTTAAAATATTAATGATCCGTTCAGTTCCAAATTTCTTTACGAGTGTTGATTTCAGCGGATTTATCTTCATATCCTTGTAGATGAATGGTAAAATATCATCTTCAGGAATATATCCTGCACCTGTAAAAAATCTCCAGAGTGGGGTGTTTTCAAGGTCTTCCCCACTTAAAAAGTAAGCAATGGTGTTGAAAAAGTCTATCGAAGTTTCACTAAGGCCCATTTCTTTTACAAAGTCATGTACTGAGGCATCTTTTGTAAAACCCATTGTCATTAAGTCCATAATTTTAGATGTGATCAAAACTTTATCTTTATTTGGAATTACGGGTGTAGTCATCCATTCATGCATCGAAACAGGTATTCTATGCAATTTATCAGTTCTTATGTAGTAATCCCCGTAATTTCTGAAATTTGGAATGTATCTAGAGTATTTATTTAAAAGTCTGATCAACGGTCCGTTATCAAGCATGGTAATTGCATGGACCCCTATATCAACAGTATATCCATCAATTTTTTCACTTCTACACAAACCGCCTACTACATCTTCTTTTTCAAATACTGTTACGTTGTGCCCTTCTTTTTCAAGTGCAAGTGCTGAAAGAAGTCCCGAAGTTCCACCGCCTACTACAATTACATCCATGGTTTCACGCATCTTTTATTCGACAATTTTCTGCTTTTTTATTCTTTCTTTAATCATTTTTCCAATCTGCATTATTTGAGCGTTTTCTAGGGGGTTAGGTGTCGTTCCAGTATTATTTTCATATATTTTTTCTGCAAGTTCCATATATATTTCACTTATTTTTTCTTCTGGAGCATATTCTATTGCAGTTTGCCCATCGATTTCGGCTTCGTTAATTATTGGGGAATTTGGAACTTTTCCAATAATGTTTGCATTTAACTGGTTTGCAAATTCACTTACAATATCAAATGCATCCATAGAGCCCCTGACATTGTATATTATTCCTCCAAGTGTACTTCCTCCACGTTTTACAAACTGGCTTATTCCACTGCAGATGTTGTTTGCCGCGTAAAGTGCCATGTAATCTGAAGAAGTTACAACGTATATCTGGTCAGCAAGGCCAATTCTAAGTGGCATTGCAAATCCTCCGCACACAACATCTCCTAAAACATCGTAAAGAACTACATCAACACCGAGTTCTTCAAAAACTTTCATTTTTTTCAAAAGGTCAATTACAACAATCACACCCCTTCCAGCGCAGCCGTATCCTGGTTTTGGACCTCCTGCTTCAACGCAGTAAATTCCATTAAATCCTTCGTAAATTATATCTTCTTTTTCAAGTAATTTCTCGCGAATTATGGTTTCAATTCCGAGTTTATCAATTCCTTTTTCTCTCAAAACATCTAAAACAGTGGGTATGTCTTCACCACTTCTTAAATTGGAGGTGCAATCGTGTTTCGGGTCGCATCCTACAACGATAACTTTTTTGCCACGTTTTGATAATGCCGCTGCTAAATTACAAACCGTAGTCGACTTTCCGATGCCACCTTTTCCGTAGAACGCAATCTGTTTCAAAATATCACCGATTAACCTAAATATGGGGGATTCTCGCAATTTAATTAAAACAATATAGTACATATAATCTAAATAACTAATATAATTTATTATGGGATTATTGATTGAAAAATCCTACTCAGAATATTTGAATTATTTAATCTAATTTTGTTTTAAAAATTGTTAGTAAAAAACAATCACTATTTTATTTAAAATTATTCGGCATTTAACTAAATTATATACATTTCCTTCGAAATTTATATATAGTTTGTCGTATCTATAATGATTAATAATGATAAATAAATTTGGGGGATAATAATGAAAACGGGAGATAAATATATACTGCTTGAAAAATATTCGGAAATGCAGCAGAAAGCTTTGGAAGATCCTGAAAAATTCTGGGGGGAGCAAGCAAAATGTTTAGAATGGGATAAAACATGGGATAACGTACTGGAGTGGAATCCACCTTACGCAAAATGGTTCAAAAGCGGCAGTTTAAATGCAAGCTATAATTGTGTTGATAGACACATAAAAGGAAACAGGAGAAATAAGGCGGCCATAATCTGTGAAAAAGAGGATGGAAGTTGTGGAATTTTAACATATTATGAATTATACCGAGAAATAAATAAATTTGCAAATGTTCTTGAGAATTTGGGTGTTGAAAAAGGGGATGTAGTCACAATATACATGCCAATGATGACCGAGGCAATTATTGCAATGCTTGCATGTTCGAGAATCGGGGTAATCCATAACGTTGTATTTTCTGGATTTTCATCAGATGCGCTTGCTGACCGGATAAACGATTCAAAATCAAAAATATTGGTGACTACAAACCTGTTGTACCGACGTGGAAAAGAGATTGAACTTAAAAAAATATTGGATAAAGCACTATTAAATTGTAATTCAATAAAACACGTAGTTTATGTAAAAAGGGGAATCGAAGAATTTAATTTAGTTTCTGGAAAAGAATACTTCTGGGATGAATTAATGGGCGGTGCTAAAAGCTACGTGGAACCTGTTCCTGTAGAATCAGATCACCCCCTATTTATTCTTTACACGAGTGGTACAACCGGAAGTCCAAAAGGAGTGGTTCACTCAACAGGGGGATATTTAACTTACGCTACAAAAACCATGGATTGGACATGGGGATTAAATGAAATGGATGTATTTTGGTGTACTGCGGACATTGGATGGATTACGGGTCACACTTACGTAGTGTATGGCCCATTATCACTTGGTGCTACGATAGTACTCTATGAAGGTGCGATAGACTACCCTGAACCCGACAGGTTATGGGGGATTGTGGAAAATCACGGAGTTACCTTACTTTACACCGCACCAACCGCGATAAGAATGCTCATGATGTACGGTGAAAAATGGGTAAATACCCACGATTTATCAACATTGAGGCTTTTAGGAAGTGTAGGGGAACCGATAAATCCAAGAGCTTGGAAATGGTACTATAAAGTAATTGGGAAAGAAAAATGCCCAATTTGTGACTGCTACTGGCAAACAGAAACCGGAGGACACATGATTTATCCTGCAATCGGAATCCAGTCAGTTCCATTAAAACCAGGTTCTGCAACGTTTCCAGGAATCGGAATTGACGTTGACGTTGTGGACAACGAAGGAAATCCCGTAGAAGCAAATATAAAAGGAAACCTTATTATAAAAAGGCCATGGCCAGGAATGCTTGCAGGGCTGTGGAATAACGATGAAAGATACCGTGCAGCATACTGGGATAGATTTAAAAACAACTTTTCAACATCTGACTATGCAATAAAGGATCAGGATGGATACATCTGGGTATTGGGACGATCTGACGAAGTATTGAATGTTTCAGGACACAGGATAGGAACAGCGGAACTCGAACACGAGCTTGTGTCAAATAAGATGGTTGCAGAGTCTGCAGTAGTTGGAAAACCTGACGATGTAAAAGGAGAAGTTCCTGTTGCATTTGTTATATTAAACGAAAGATACCGTGAACTTCCATCAAATGAAGTAAAGGCTACACTTATCCGGCATATCAGGGATACTGTTGGCCCAATTGGAACTCCTGCAATGATATTCTTCGTAAATAAGCTTCCAAAAACAAGAAGTGGAAAGATAATGAGAAGAATCTTGAAAAAACTCATAATAGGCGAAGAAATAGGCGATGTTACTACATTGGAAGATAATACGAGTCTAGAAGATGTTAAAAAAGAGCTTGAAGATTTCAAGTATGATTAAATAACTTTTTTCCTTTTTAAAACTTAATCTTTTTTATAAACATGAATATATCGTGTAAGACTTTTATGAACTCTCATTTCGTAGAATTCTACTAACTTTAAATCAAGTTCCATTTTGTTTGGGGCCGCAAATACTAAATAATCGTTATTTTTTAAAACATCAACAATTTTTTTAAATATTTCTAACATATCTCCTTTTTTCAATGTAGAAATACCATATGGGGGATCAGTTACAATCCCATCTATTTTTTCAATTCCCAATTCTTCTAAATATTTTGAAACGTTTTTAGCATCGTTTTGTTTAATTGAAATGACTTGTTTTGATAAATCATACGTTTTTAAGTTTAAAATTGCACCTTTTACCATCTGTTCGTCAATGTCACTACCAATTAATTTACATCCTAAAAATCCAGCTTCAATTAAGAATCCCCCGGTTCCGCAGAATGGATCTAAAACAATCTCTCTTTCTTTAACTCTCGATAGGTTTACAAGGCACCTTGCAAGTTTTGGCATGATGCATCCAGGATGGAAATATGCTCTTAGGTGGGGCCGGTTGTTTTGGAAATATTCAATATCTCTTTTTTCAAGAACAAGTCCCGTATATATTGTATTATCTGAAATAACAACCCTAAATGTTTTTACGGGATTTTTCAAGTTTACCTCTGCAGAAGTTTTTTTCTTTATAATTCCGCCGAGTTTTCTTTCGATTTCCATTGAATTAAACGGGCTTTCTTTTTCTAATTTCAAAACACGAACTGCAAAAGTTTCACTTTTTTCAATTGGAAAATCAAGACTTTCGGAAGTTTTGAAAAAATTATTAAGTGTTTCATCTACATTCTGGTTAATTATCGGAGTTTCTGAGAATAATAAGTGTCCTTCGTTTGTGTATCCCCCCCTACTAACCATTTTTTTTATGATATCTTTTGAAATTGAACTGTCCAATATTAAGTAATTTTTAAAGCAGTTTAAATTTCCTTCAAGATTAAAAATATCGATCAAAGCGTTTAATTCTGCCAGTGGAAGTTTTTCGTGTTCAGCACTCAACAAAAAACCTGCTTTTGTGTTTCTTAAATTCAACGTATCACCAGTAGGTTTAAATTTCAAAACATCATAGGTGTTATATTCATATATATCTTAGTGATTCTAATGAAACTTTTCATATACCATGAAAAACAGTGCGACCCAAAAAGGTGTACTGCACTAAAAATGGGAAAACTCGGGTACGCAAAGATAATTACAAATCCAAACAAAGTTCCGAGGAATTCACTTTTACTAAATCCATATTCGGAAAAGACAGTTTCCGTTGAAGATAGGGAAATTATCGAAAAATATGGAATTTTGGGATTGGACTGTTCGTGGAAACAGGCTGAAGTTGTATTTAAAAAAACAAACGCCAAGAATCAGAGGATTTTACCGTTTTTAATTGCAGGAAATCCTGTAAATTACGGAAAACCCTGTAAACTAACTACTTTGGAAGCAATAGTGGCTACCCTCTATATAGCAAACTATAAAAATGAGGCCATCTCTTTATTGAATGGTTTCAAATGGGGAAACACTTTTATAGATGTTAATAAAGAATTACTTGAACAGTATTGTGGAAAAACATCTGATGAAATCATTAGGATTCAGAACGAAATTTTAAATAACATACGAAACAGGTGAGATAATGGCATTCGAAGAAGCAATCAAAAGAGTTTTCATGAAAAAGATCTGCATGAAATGTAATTCAAGAAACTCATGGAAAGCTACAAAATGTAGAAAATGTGGATACACAAATTTAAGACCTAAAGCTAAAGAAGCTAGGGCATAATCCATTACTTTTCTTTTTTGGTCTAAATTTATATTTTATTTTACAAAATAGCTTTTTTAACGAATTATTTTCAAGATTTGTAGAACTATTTTTTTCCGATTCAAATGAATAGTAATAAATATTACACAGAATATAGGAATAAAAGTTCCTGACAGAATCGAAGAGATATCTATTCAGGCAATATGTCGGAGACTAACTTTTAACTCGGGAAAATTCCCCGAAGTTCTTTAAAAACTACCAATCAAACAAGTTAGTAGTTATTCAAAAACTGATAAGCCTAGTTTTATATGCATTCTAATTTTATACGATTTTCTCAAAAGATTTCCTAAAGTCGATTCGACGAGGTGAATTTATCGAAATTTATATAACGAGGTGATTTTATGAAAAAAGCACTAATTTTACTCGTGCTCGCCGTATTTTTAATTGGCTTTACAAAGATCACGTATGTAGATGAAGAATCTGCTGACGGAATAAACAGCCAAAAAGCGATAATGACACTTATAATTTTAGGAACTGCGGCTGTGTTATTTTTCACAGAAGCGCTTCCGTTACCTGTTACTGCAATGCTCGTTCCTGTAGCTTTAAGCTTTCCAGGGATAAATATACTGTCGAGTACGCAGGCTTTCTCAGATTTTGGAAATAAATGGGTAGTATTGTTCATGGCAGCATTTATCCTTGGTGAAGCGGTATTTAGAACAGGTTTTGCAGATAAAATCGGGCAAATGACCGTAAAAGCAGCAGGAAAAAGCCAGTTAAAATTAATGCTTCTGGTAATGCTTGCAATAGGTACAATGTCTGCATTTTTATCAAACACGGGAACAACAGCAGCATTTATACCGATTGTAATGGGAATCTGCGTTTCCGCAAGTTTAAAACCTGGAAAATTGTTAATTCCTATGGCATATGCTGCATCCCTTGGTGGAACCATGACTTTGATTGGAACTCCGCCAAACGGGCTTGTAAACGATGCACTCGAAAAATCAGGGATTGCTCCCTTTGGATTCTTCGAGTTTGCAAAAATAGGAATTTTAATATTCATTGCAGGAATATTATACTACGGTGCAATCGGGCACAAATTACTGCCCGAATCAAAAGCAAAAGCAAAAGATTTTGTTTCGGATACTTTAAAATACCGAACTAACAAGATGTGGATCGCAACGCTTGTCTTTACATTTGTTGTTTTGATGACAGCAACTGGAACGATTCCGCTCGTAACTGCATTCATGTTGGGCGCATGTATAGTTGTAACGACAGGATGTATCACGATGCAGGAAGCATTTAATAGTATTTCGTGGACAACAATATTTTTGTTCGCAGGAATGCTTCCACTTGGTACTGCAATGGCGGCAACAGGTGCTGCTACAATGATTGCAAATACGGTTATTACGTATGTTCACAGTCCGCTGGCACTTTTAGCCGCAGCATACATACTGACTGCATTAATTACGGAAGTAATGTCAAACACTGCAACAGCGGCCTTGGTAATGCCTCTTGGAATTGCCCTTGCAGACGCATTTGACGTTAGTGCAAAACCAATATTGATGGCAATCGCAGTTGCAGCATCATCATGTTTCTTAACTCCAATTGCAACACCTCCAAATATGATTATACTTGGTCCTGGAGGTTATTCATTTAAGGATTACGCAAAATCAGGATGGCCGCTTGAAATAATCTGTGCAATAATTGCAATTGTATTTATTCCACTGATCTGGCCTTTCTAACTCTTTTTTTATTTTTTTAGTAATACTAATTTTAATAAATATAATTTTCAGTATGATTTTTTTTTAATTCGTAATAATTATATAGTATAAGTGTGAAGTAATAGTATGGTTGCAACCATTTGACCATCACTAGCCATATGCGTACAAACATGATGTTAGTCTATCTATCTCTTTTAGTCACCACTCCAACTAATCGGGAAAAATTTCTATTTTTAAAATTTTTTAAAAAAGTCAATATAAAAGTTAAATTAATATGCTAAGTGCGTAAACGAGCAGAATTATCGCTGCAAAAAGTAATACTAATTTTATTGTTGTAAACACCATTTTGAATATAAACTTCAAGATCAAAAATACGATAATTGCGGCAATAATTGCAGTTATTATCCAGCCAAACAAGTTCCCACCTTAAAAAAGTTTTAAAGTTATTTTATAATCTTATCGACAATGTTTTTAAACACTTCGTCGCTTATTTCAGTACCTTCTTCTCTGGTTTCTTTAGTTTTTTTCACAATTTCCCAAAGTTCTTCTCTTGAAGCTTCAAGCCCAAGTTCTTGCAGTCTGTGTGCAACTGCTCTGCATCCGGAATGTTTTCCAAGTATAATTTTTCTTTTTTGACCTATTTTTTCAGGTAAAAACGGTTCATACGTTAAAGGATTCTCTAAAACCGCATCAACATGTATTCCGCTTTCATGGTAAAATGCCATTTCCCCAACAAGAGGTTTATTTTCGGGAATCCTAATTTTTGAATAGTTTTCAACGAGTTTCGATATTTCAGTTAGTATTTCAGTATTTAATCCCATATCGTGGTCGTAAAGTACTTTCAATGCCATTACAATTTCTTCAATTGCAGCATTTCCTGCTCTTTCGCCTATTCCGTTAACTGTTGTAGATACCGCTTTTGCTCCACCAATTAATCCGTATATCGAGTTTATAACTGCGAACCCAAAGTCGTTGTGACAGTGTACCCCGATATGTGCTTTTTTCAAGTTACTGCTTAATTCAGAGCAGATATGATACATTGCCTGTGGTGTTGCACACCCGAGGGTATCTGCAATATGCACCCTATTGGCACCGTGTTCTTCTGCATTTTTGTGGATTCTGATGAGGTCTTCAACAGGAGTTCTTGTCGCATCTTCTGCAGAGAATGCTACGAAAAGTCCGTGATCTTTTGCGTATTCAACGGCTTTCATACCCATTTCTTCGACTTCATCGAGGCTTTTGTGCAATTTGTATTTCAAATGCATTGGTGAAGCTGCAATGAATGTAATTATTCCATCAACATCACATTCAATGGCTTTATCAATATCCTCTTTTAAAACTCTTGATAACGCCAAAATTTGTGCATTTAATCCTTCGCCAGTAATTGATTTGATGGCTTTTCTCTCGTTTTCAGAAACAATTGGAAAACCCGCTTCGATCTGTTTAATTTTAAGTTCATCCAGTTTTTTGGCGATCTCAAGTTTTTGATCATGTGTAAAACAAACTCCGGGAGTCTGTTCACCATCTCTCAATGTCGTATCATACAAATAACAGTCTTTCAAATTTAATTTAGGGTTGTACGGAGATACAGCTTTCCAATCCATACTTATTCCTCCTGTTGAATAATAAAGAAATAAACTTCCACATAAATTTACTAGTTTTTATTAACTTCAAGTATGTATATGTTTTCGCCCTGTTTAACGCTTTTTAAAATTTCCGAGTTTTTAACCACTTTTCCAACGATATTTGTACCTTCAAAAGTTTCGCCTGTTGGCCCGTATTTATCGTTTGAACCTATCCTGACACCCATATATCCTTTGTATCGTTTAGCCATATTTGTAACTGCAATTATTCCAGAATCAACAGATTTTTTAGGCGTATTTTCAGGTAATAATCCTTTTGAATAGTCCCAATTCCTTTCAAACATTGAAATGTTATCGTGTCTGAAGTAAATTTTTAATGTACCGATTCTTTTTGTAGTAAGCCCGGTAGTTTTTCTAAAGTACCACGCGGTAGTTGGGGCGTCTTCATCATATATTTCAACGTATAATAATTTTTCAGGCTCAATTCCCTTTGTAGTTACTTTTTTTGATTTTAATATGTCCATCGTATATTCTGGGGATTGTTCAACGATTATAGCATCTTCATTTGTATTTCCTTCCATTTTTAATGCAATGCCCTGTTTTTCAAACAAAAGTTTCGCATCTTGTTGTGTTTTTCCAATTACATTTAATCTTTCAGGGCTCGTTTTTACAGTGATATTTCCCGAATTTGAAAAATCAACAATTTCGATTCCGTCTGTAACTTTTCCAACTACTGTATGGGATAGGGACGATACACGGCTTTCTTGATAGATATATACTTTTCCAACACCGTTTCCGATATTTCTAACAGTAATTGCTCCCCTATCTCTTTCTTCGGGGTTTTCTTCATCTATCAAAAGGGTCTGAAGTCTACAATCTGCAACGTACGTGTTCGTGTTTTCTGAAATTTCTAAAGTTCCGTTTTCCAGTATCGCAAGGGCATGTTCTGTACTTTTTGATGGGCCATCGAATTCTGCTTTACAGTAAGTGTATATTTTCCAATTATCTTGAAGTTCTGTATCTAAATCGGTAGTTATTTCGTAATCGATATTTTCTTTCGATTCTCGCATCTGTTCTATCGATATTATTTTATCATCAGCAGTCAGTGTTTTTAAAACTCGCTTTCCACCAATTAATATGCCTATTTTTGGAGTTTCAAGCCCGTATAATTCAAATACGTCTCTTTGAACGAATATCAAATTTCCTTCACTAATATCAAGTCCAGAAACACTTAAAACAACGTCCCACTTTTTAAAATTCTGTTTTGCGCTGCTTACTGGAAGTGGTATCTCGATAGATCCAAAAGATACGTCAGAAATACTTTTCCATATCAGAGATTTATCTTCAAATGATTTGTAGTTTTTATTCCAGAAATCAACTGTTTCATTTTCTTCAGTTATCCCAACTACGAATGAGCCTTTGGTAGTTTTTATCAGGTATTTTTTTGTTTCTTCCTTAACTACAGTGGAAGTTCCCTTTATAATCACGATGTTTGATCCCGGAATATAGTATTCGTCCTTAATTACGTCCTTTAAGGTTTTTCCGGATTTTGGATTATTGTTTACTAATACGTTCATATAACCAGCCCCTTTTGGCTTCTTAAATAAAATTTCAAATATGGTTATAAAATTTTCCAAAAATATATTTATACTTAAATAACAATAGTATGTTGCTAACTGTACATTATATATATGATATTTTAAATAACTTAGCGGACAGATTAATTATTGATTATTTTAATGATTTCACTGTTTTAATGGAAAAGTTAACTCATAGTATCAAATTATGCGCATACATATCAAGGAGAGAGAATATGACCGAAAATACTGAAATAAAAATATCATCCAAGGCTAAGAAGATATTAAGGTCCCAATCACACGAAATCGAACCCGTAGTTTGGGTTGGAAAGGAAGGGGTCGACAAAACCATAGAAGAAATTAAAAGGCAGATAAAAGACAAAAGCCTCATAAAAATTAAAGTAAGAAAAAGTGCACTTGAAAGTGGCGATAAAACCGAAATGGCTGAAAAAATCGCTAAAGAAACTGGTGCAGAAGTTATTAGTGTAGTTGGAAATGTTATTACTATTTTCAAGCCAAAAGAAGGCTGGAAAAAGTATTCAACAAAGAAAACAAAGAAAGAAAAGTATGTTGAAGAATTTGAAGAAATGCGGTCCAAAAAAGCACTCCTTAGGAGATAAAGTGTTATTTTAATAAAGGATGATATTTTAACCTTTTTTTCATTTTTTACTCTTTTTTTACCCTTATTTATATTGCTGAAAATCGGGGAAAGTAATATATATGGGATACGATTATTATAATAAGATTGCTCGGTCTTAAGGATTTTTAAATATTGTTTTTAATGAATCCGTTAATTGTCCAGATTATCCGAATATGAGTTACAAAAGGATGAACTGAACGTTATTATTAGAGGTGTTTACATGGTAACCGTTTACGATGTACCAGCAAACGATTTAATCGCAAAATTAGCTGAAAAATTGAAAGAAATGGGCGTAGAAGAGCCTGAATGGACAAACTTCGTTAAAACAGGAGCTCACAAAGAGAGAAGACCTGACAACGGAGACTGGTGGTACGTAAGATGTGCTGCAATATTAAGAAAAGTATACATCAACGGCCCTGTTGGTGTTGAAAGATTAAGAAGCGTTTACGGTGGAAGGAAGAACCGAGGATGCGCTCCTGAAAAATTCGTTAAAGGTAGTGGAAACATTATCAGAACAGCTTTCCAAGCTTTAGAGGCTAAAGAATTACTCGCTAAAGCTGAAACTGGTGGAAGAATTATTGCACCAAAAGGCCAATCTTTAGTAGACAACACTGCAAAAGAAGTAGCTGATTCAGTAGCACAATAATTTAATTTTATTCGAGGGGGTTTGATGAACCCAGAAGAAATAAGGCAAAGAAGACTGCAGGAAATGCAAGCAAAAGCTCAAGAGCAAGGGGCAGAAGACCCTGAAGCTCAGAGACAGGCGCAAGAGCAGCAAATGCAGTACGAAATGCAAAAACAAAAAATTCTCAGACAGATTCTTTCTGAAGATGCAAGATCGAGATTAGCAAGAATAAAACTTGCAAAACCTCAGTTTGCAGAACATGTCGAAATGCAGTTAATACAACTCGCGCAGGCAGGAAAACTTCCAGTTCCGCTCACTGACGAGTATTTTAAAGGCCTTCTCGATAGAATATACGAGATGAACAGACCTGCAAAGAAAGAAATCACGATAATGAGAAAATAATTGATTCATATGAAAGCTCACGTTTTATTCAGTGGTGGAAAAGATAGTTCACTTTCTGCCATAATTTTGCATAATCTGGGCTATGAGATTCAATTAGTAACCGTTAATTTCGGAGTTTTGGATTCATACCTTCATGCAGAAGAAACTGCCAAAATAATTGGCTATTCCCATAAAGTCGAGTTAATAGATAAGGAATTAATCGAAAAATCTGTTGACATGATTTTAAAGGATGGATATCCTGGAAACGGGATTCAGTTTGTACACAAGCAAGTTCTCGAAATAATTTCCGAGAAATACGATGTGATTGCAGACGGTACTAGAAGAGACGATCGCGTCCCAAGACTTGATCACTCTGAACTCCAGAGCCTCGAAATGAGGAAAAATATTCAGTACGTGACTCCTTTAATGGGATTTGGTCACAAAACTTTAAGAAATCTAGTTAACAATTATTTCATAATTTCTGAAAAAGAAAGTGAAGAACTTTTGAAATCAGACTATGAAACCGAAATAAGGGAGTTAATAAGGCAAAGAGGAATCGATCCGCTCGAATACTTCCCAAAACACATTCAATCAAGAGTTATTGGTTTAAAACGATAAGTTCAGAGGTGAAAAGATGGCAGGCAACAAACCTTTGGGTAAAAAAATTAGACTTGCAAAAGCTTTAAAACAGAACAGAAGAGTTCCTATGTTTGCTATTGCAAGAACAAAAGGAAGCGTTAAACAGCACCCAAAAATGAGACACTGGAGAAGAAAAAACCTTAAAAAATAATTAAAATATCTTCTTTTTTTCATCAAATTTAAAAAATAATGGAATTTAATCGAAGTTTCTTAAGTCTTTTACACGTTTTGCTTTACCTTCAAACCTTTCGAGAGTTCTAGGTTGGACTATATTTATTTTAGAGCTTAATCCAAGCACAGTTTTTAATTTATGATCTACTTTTTTGCTGATCTGTTCAAGGCAGCTGAATTTTTCGAGGAATTTTCCATCTGCAAGTTCAATATTGATAGTCATCTGGTCAAGGTGTCCGTTTTTAGTAACGATTATTTCATAGTGCGGTCCGATTTCTTCGATTCCTTCTAAAACACTTTCGATCTGTGTTGGGAATACATTTACTCCACGAATGATTAACATGTCGTCGCTTCTTCCCCTTATTTTTAGCATTCTTGCAGTAGTTCTTCCACATTCACATTTTTCGTAAGTGAGACTGGTCATGTCTTTTGTTCTGTATCTTAAAACCGGAAGAGCTTCTTTTGTAAGTGTTGTAATTACAAGTTCTCCAATTTCTCCTTCAGGGAGTACTTCGCCAGTTTTTGGGTCGATTATTTCTGCGATGAAGTGGTCTTCTGAAATATGCATTCCGCACTGGTATTCACACTCTCCAGAAACTCCTGGGCCCATTAATTCACTCATACCGTAGTTTTGGGTTGCGAGTATGCCCCATTTTGATTCAATTTCTGTTCTTGCAGATTCTGAGCATGCTTCTCCTCCGAAAAGACCTATTTTTAATTTCAAGTCTTTTTTAGGATCAATTCCCATTTTTTGTGCAACTTCTGAAATATAAAGAGCATATGATGGAGTACAGATTAAAACAGTTGTTTCAAAATCCTTCATGAGCATAATCTGTTTTTCCGTGTTTCCGCTTGACATTGGAATTACCGATGCCCCAACATTTTCAAGACCATAGTGTAACCCAAATCCCCCAGTAAAAAGTCCGTAGCCAAATGCAACTTGAGCCGTATCCTCATCAGTTACTCCTGCAGCAGTTACAACTCTAGAAATTAATTCTGCCCATGTTTTGAGGTCTTTTTTTGTGTACCCTACAACGGTAGGTTTTCCTGTGGTTCCAGAAGACGCATGAATTCTTACAACTTCTTTTTTCGGAACTGCAAACATTCCAAACGGATAATTTGCCCTAAAATCGTCTTTTACTGTGAAAGGAATTTTTTTAAGGTCATCTAACGTGGTTATATCTTCCGGTTTTAACCCTACGCTATCAAATTTTTCCTTGTAGAGAGGAACATTTTCATAAGCTTTTTTTACAGATTCTTTTAATCTTTCAAGCTGTATTTTTTTAATTTCATTTCTATCCAGTGTTTCTTCTTTGGACCAGATCAATTTGCTCTCCTCACTCTTTTTTATCCGATTTAATCTTAAATTATCAAATTCTAACGAAATTAAACAATTAATTTTACAAATAATCCTTCAAATATATGAATTATTAATATAAAAACTCAAGTTTAATTATTTATTATTTTCTAAATTAACTGAGAAATGATTCCCGATTTTTTATCGAAAATTCCAACGGATTTTTGGCTGTTTTTTGAGGTACAGAATATTAAATCTTCAAAATAACCCAATTTTTTTAGATTTGCTCCTGAGTTTGATTCAAATATTTTTCTTACCCAGTCAGATTTAGTCAAAACTCTCGCAGAAATTAATTCTTCGAATTTTTCATCAGGAATTTTTTCATCGTACTCTTTAAAAAGATAATTCGCAATAATTCCTGCCCCTATAAAATCTTCGATTGCAAAATTTCCTTTCCTGTGGCACGGAACGAGCATTATTCCTTTTTTATTTTTTTTTGCAATACTGTAAGCTTTTTTTGCAACTTCCTCCGCGTTTGTAATTGAACCGATTAAAATATGTTCTGAAGAGATATTTTCAAGAACTCGCGTTCCATTTGTTGTGGTCAATACTATATTTCCGCCATTATTTGCATGCTCTTTTATTAAATTTTTATTCACAATTAATTCAACAGGAGAATTTCCAAAATCGAATCCTTCAATTTTTTGGGCGTTTCTTTCTCCGATTTTAATAGAATTTTCTATTTTTTCAGCTTTTTCGAGACTGTCTGTTATATATATCTTGTCACATAACTCAAGTAGTGTACAAATGGTGGTAGATGCCCTTAAAACATCGATTATGATAACGCAGTAATCACTAAAATCAACTGTTTTTGGGTTTTCATCGCTACCAAAAAAATCAAAAGAAATTGAAATTTTCATTTAGTTCACCGTGATAATATGGATCTTAGTAGTATATGGATTTTTGAGTATTTAGGGATAATTTCATCAATATTAATTGTTTTAGCAATTCTTTTATTGTTAACTGCAATTGTTCTTGGATATTATCTTTTAAAGAAGAATAAAATCTTGTTTCCTAAACTATCACTATATATTACAAATAACTTTTATTCCATTCTATTAAGAATGTTTCTACTGATCGGAACGGAAGATACATTTTACAACGTTGCGAGTGACTTTTACAATAAGTACTACTGCGAAGAATTTAAAAAAGCAAAAAATAAAGTTTTAATCCTTCCGCACTGTTTGAGGGACTTAAAATGCCCCGGAAAACTCGGACCCGATGGGGTAGAGTGTATATTCTGCGGAAAATGTCCAATTGGTAAAATAATAAATGTTGCTGAAGAAAATGGATACAAAACTTATGTGGTTCCCGGTTCTACTTTTTTAAAGAGAGTTTTAAAAGAGAAACGGCCAGACGGAGTTTTCGCAGTAGCGTGCCATAACGACATGTTTCACGGAATGAACTCACTTTCAAGAAAGAATATACCTATTCAAGGACAGCTTTTAATGAAGGATGGATGTATTTCAACACTCGTGGATGTTGAAGAATTAATTAGTCGACTAAAAAATGAACCATGTTAATTAAAAACCTATAAAAACGTGTAACTACTAAGTATCTTAGATTATCAATAAGGTGATATTTTGGTATTATCTAAATTAAAGGAATCATTGAAAGGAATTACTACTAAAAAACTCGAAAAAGAAAACGGAACCAAGTACATCATGTTTGGTGGAAAAGGTGGAGTTGGAAAAACTACAATGAGTGCCGCTACAGGTATTTACTGTGCAGAACAAGGCATGAAAACAGTTGTAGTTTCAACAGACCCTGCTCACTCATTAAGAGACAGCTTTGAACAGTCATTTGGTCACGAACCAACCAAAGTAAATGGCATGGAAAACTTATACGTTGTAGAAATCGATCCAGAAGCTGCAATGTCAGAATACAAAGAAAAATTAAAATCACAAATGGACGAAAACCCAATGATGGGTGGAATGCTCGAAGATCAATTAGAAATGGCTTCATTATCCCCTGGAACCGATGAAAGCGCAGCATTCGATGTATTTTTAAAATACATGGACAGTGATGAATTCGATGTAGTTGTATTCGATACAGCACCAACAGGACACACTTTAAGATTCTTAGGACTTCCAGAAATCATGGACAAATATATGACAAAAATGATCAAGCTCAAAAAACAGATGAGCGGTTTCATGAAGATGATGAATAAAGTCATGCCATTCGGCGGTAAAGGCGAAGATGTCGATTATGACAAGGCATTAGACGAAATGGACGAAATGAAAGCAAGAATTACAAAAGCAAGAGGAATTTTGGCAAACCCTGAAAGAACAGCATTCAGACTTGTTGTAATTCCTGAAGAAATGAGTATTTTAGAAAGTGAAAGAGCAATGCAAGCTTTGAACAAGTTTAAAATACCTGTAGATTCAGTTGTAGTTAACCAGATTATCCCTGAAGACGTAGAGTGTGACTTCTGTAGAGCAAGAAGAAGCTTACAGGAAAAAAGACTTGAACTTGTAAACGAAAAATTCGGCGACAAAGTTATTGCAAACCTTGAATTATTGAGAACTGAAGCAAAAGGACTCGACGTTTTGAAAGATATTGCACACAAACTCTACGGAGAAGCTAAATCCGAAGAAGAAAAAGAAGTAATTGTAGCTTAATTAAATAAAATACTTTTTTTATTTTTTTTAAAATTAAAAGATTAAATTAAAGTCCGTTAGCTCTATCGAGGACTATATCTATAATTCTATCATCTGCACCCATCGGTTTTCTGTACACTAATTCAACACCTTCTGGAATTTCAACAGCTGTCGTGTCGTGATGATGGTGATGGTGTTCGCAATCGTGGTCGTGATGATGGTGATGTCCCCCTTCATCATCTCCTTCGTAAATTCCGAGTATTTTTGGGATATCTCTTTCAGTATGGTTTCCTGGAGCTAAAAATACGGGAGTTACAGTTACTTTTTTAGCGCCTGCATCAATTACCTTTTTTATTGCTTCAGGGATTGTAGGTTCGTTGAATTCCATCATACCAACTTCTACAATGTCGTAAATTCCTCTAGCTTTTATTTTTTCAGCAACTTCCATAACAACGTTTTTTGAGTGGGGGAGTCTGCTACCGTGGCCTACCAAAACCAATGCTTCCATAATATGCACCTGTAATATTTTTGAATTCATTTTTAATATTTAGGATTATTTTACATTACAGCCATATATAGCTTACGTTTTAAATCGAAATTATTCGATAACTGCCCTTTCAAACGTATACATGGCCAAAATTACGAGAGAAATGCTGAGAATTACTAAAATCGAAACATCAAGCATAATTGGAAATCTCGAAAACCCTGCCAAGAAATATCTTGCAGAATCAACAGCATAGGTTAATGGATTTATATGTGCTAAAAATTTCATCCAAGTCGGCATTGCATCTATTGGATAAAATGCACCGCTCAAAAATATTAATGGCTGCATCAAAAGTCCAAATATCAAATGAAAACCTTCCTGACTGTTTATTTTTAATCCTAACGTCATTCCGACACTCGCAAACGCTATGGCCAGAACAAAACTCGTAAAAACTACTGGAATCATTCCATATGGATTTAATGATACCAAAGAAAGGCTCAATACCATTATCAAAAGACCTTGAACGAGTGCTGTAAGGGCGTCCCCCATAATTCTACCCAAAATTGCTTCGCTTCTCGAAGTTGGAGCAACAAGGGTTTCTTTTAAAAATCCAAACTGTTTATCCCATATAACCGTAACACCGCTGATGAAACTTCCGCTAAATACTGTCATTGAAACGACTCCGGGAATTAAATAGGTCAGGTAGTCAACTCCACCAAATATTTCTATTGCTGCAGGGAAATCAAAGGCCCTGCTCCATCCAATTCCAAAGAAAACCAGCCAAACTAACGGGTTTAGTAAGGAGCCAATTACTCTAGATCTTGCGCGGGTAAATCTTCTAAGTTGTCTGTAAAGCATAGCTGAAAACGCGTCCATATTAATCACTTACCTAAATTTTACCGTTTCTGGTGTTAATGTTGTTTTTAACTGTTTTATTGTGTATAATCCAAGTAAATATGCAATAGATACTGCAATAACGTGTCCCACAATCATTCCAAACCAGACTCCTGTTAATCCCTGGTTAAATGTTACCCCAAAGAGGTATGCCATTGGAACTTGCAGGATTATCGTTCTTAGGAATGATATAAACAATGAATTTTTCCCTCTCGAAACGCCCTGAAACATTGCAGAAGTAAGCACTGCAAGCGGCATTGTTGGGTAGAATACAAACATGTATTTTAAAAATACCAGTAAATCGCCCAAAATATGCACTGAACTTTCTGAGTAGGTAAATAAATACGCAATCTGATTTTCAAATAATAAAATCAACACTGCAACTACTAATTCAATGAGAATTCCCATTTTTATGGCGTATTTATAAGAAATTTCCAATTTTTCAGGGTTTGCAGAGCCGTATGCCGCCCCAGTTACTGCAGTAACTCCTGTTGCAAATCCCACCATAGGAATGATTCCCATGGACACGATCCTCCAGCCTGTTGAGAAAACTGCAATTCCATTATTTCCGCCAGCCTTTGCCACAATCGCAGTCAATAAAAACATTGAAGTGGCCATTGTAAGCTGTGAAACAGAAGCAGGAATTCCTATTGAGAATATTTCTTTTATTATGTTCAAATTCATCTTAAAATCTTTAAAATGAATATTTACAAACGTATCTTTTTTTATGAAAAGCCAGTATACGAATAAAAGGCTAGTAATTAACATAGAAATTAATGTGGCCCATGCGGCACCTGCTATGCCCATATTCAATACATATATAAAAATCGGGTCAAGCACAATATTCAAAACCGATCCAAGAATTATCGCATACATCGCTCTTTTAGTGTCCCCCTCTCCTCTCAAAATTGCATTTGCAATATTTGTAAACAGGAGAATAACAGCACCTCCGAATAAAATTGTAGAATATTCAACTGCCATTGTAACAGTGGTTCCCGATGCTCCGATAACTGAAAAAATGTTCCCCAAAAATGGAATAGCTCCGATTAATAAAATTCCAATGATTATCCCAAGTACAACAGAATGAACTGCAATGTTATCTGCTGCGCTTTTATTTTTCTGCCCAATTCGTCTTGAAATTGCAGAACTCCCCCCAATTCCTACACCATTCGAAAGAGCAATTAGTGCGAAAGAGAATGGAAAGAATAACCCAATTGCCGCAAGGGCATCTGAACCAAGTCCTGCAACCCATATCGCATCGATTATGTTGTATAATGATTGAAAAGACATTGCAATGATCATTGGTACTGAAACTTTTACAATGGCTTTTTTCGGGTCTCCAAGTAGATTTTGAACACCTTTGGTGGTTTTCATTTAAAATCCTCTCCTTCCCATCATCAGAGGACGCATACTTATTTTTGAATTTTCCCGTTCAGCCCTTATTTCCCTTCCAGTCAATTTTATAAAGACATCGTTTAAATTTGGCTTTTTATAGCTTATTTCTTGAATTTTTAAGCCATTTTTTTGTGCGAATTCGAATATTTTTGGAATTTCAGAATCTGCATTTTCAGTGTAGTAGTGTACTCTTCCATCTTCTTTTAGTTCGCACTTTTCCGAATCCAGGTTTTTTGGAAGTTCTTCAAATTTTATAGAAACACAATCATGTCCAACGATTTTTTTAAGCTCGTTTACGGTTCCTTCGGCAATAATTTTTCCGTTATCGATTATCGCAACTTTATCTGCCAAAAGCTCTGCTTCATCCATGTAGTGGGTAGTTAAAAATATAGTCATGTTGTTTCTTTTTCTCATATTTTGGATATACTCCCAGATGTGCGACCTCGTTTGCGGGTCTAGTCCGATTGTTGGTTCATCTAAAAATAAAACTTCGGGTTCGTGAATTAGTGATCTTGCAATTTCAAGTCGTCTAACCATTCCACCACTGAAATTTTTTACAACAGTGTCTTTAACTTCCAAAAGTTCCACAAACTCCAATAATTCATCAATTCTAGTTTTTAATGCTTCTCCTTTGTATCCATATATTTTTCCATGAATGTAAAGATTTTCATAAGCTGTTAATTGATTGTCGAGGGTAGAATCCTGAAAAACAATTCCTATGGTTTTTCTAACTTTTTTAGGGTCTTTAGACGCGTCAAATCCTGAAATTATTGCACTGCCCGATGTTGCTTTAAGTAGTGTTGTTAGCATATTTATTGTAGTGCTTTTTCCAGCGCCATTCGGGCCTAAAAATGCGAAAATTTCCCCTTTTTTAACATTAAATGATACATTATTGACTGCAACATTTTTGTCAAATTTTTTTACCAAGTTTTTTACTTCGATTGCATACATGTTATTCATCTCCGTATTCAATCAAATAACGGATATCTTTCGCACATTTTTGCATTATTTCCCCAATTTTTTTTCTTTTTTCATCATCTATATTCATAAATTCTTCAAATGCCAAATGGACAGCTTTTTTAAGTTCACTTCCACCACCGTTATGGAAATAATAGAGTGCTTCAGATTTTTTCATGCAGTAATCTACTTTTTCACGATTTTCATCCAAAAAGGAATGGCCGGTTTCAGTTAATTTGTAGATTTTTTTTCCACGGTCTTCTGTTTTTTCAACTTCAATCAAACCATTAGTTTTTAGATTTGATAGTATTGGATAAACCATACTTGGACTAACGGAAATTCCCGTAATTTCCCCAATTTTTGAAATCAAAAGATATCCGTGAAGAGGTTCTTCTTCGAGAAACTTTAGTATTAAAATTTTTGTAAGTTCTTTTATTTTTCGGGTATGCTTCATTGTATCACAGAATATATCTTAAGATATATTATAAAAAATATGATATAAAAAGTTAAGTACTGTCGAAACAGTTCTAATTATAACGTTGATAATTACAAACGGTGAAGAAAAAATGGAACTTACGTCAACAGCAATACTGTTGGTTTTTTTAATATTTTGGACAGTTTTGTACCTGATAAACCTTAATAAAGATAAATTAAGGATTAATTTGGATTTAAAAACATACATGGGAATTTTTGGCATTTTAAGGACGCAACTTGGAATGAATACGATAAAAAAACTTGGAAAATACAAGATATGGCAGAAACTTGCATATATTTCAATTCCAGTATGTGTTGCAATAAGTATTTACACATTTTACGCATTTATTCTCTCCACTGTCGGGCTTTTTGGCGGAACCGTTGAAAAAGAAGCCGCTAAACCGATTATATTTTTATTTGGAAACACGATTCCGTGGATTCCAGGAATTATGGCAATTATCATTGGAGTTACAATTCACGAACTCTCACACGGGATTGTCGCAGCATCATTTGGGCAGAAAATAAAAAGTTCTGGACTTTTAATGGCTTTAGGAATTCCTATGGGCGCATTTGTGGAACTTGGGGATGAATTCAAAGATTCAAAACCAAAAATCCGGGGTGCAATTGCAGCAGCAGGCCCAATTTCAAATGTACTTGTATTTTTCCTCGTACTTTTTGCAATGCCTTATTTTACAGGAATGAATTCAAAATTAACGATAACTGAAGTTTTAGAAGACAATCCTGCCTATGGAATAATTTTTGAAGGCGATGTAATTTATTCAATAAACGGAAAAACTGTTAACTCTTTAAATGATTTTTACGATGCAGTAAGTGACATACAACCTGAACAAAGTGTTGAATTAGTCGTTTTAAGAAATAACGAGGTAAATTCGTATTATATAACGACATCTGAAGAAGGAAAAATGGGAATCGTTTCAGAACCTTCAAAAACAGTATTATATATCTTACAAACTCTTTACTGGACGTCTTTATTAAATATGCTCTTAGGATTTTTCAATTTACTTCCAGCAGCCCCTCTTGATGGATATCACATATGGATGGCGTTGCCTGATGCGATAAGGGACTTTAAAAAGAATAACAGGTTAGTTTCAAAACTTGCAAATCTGGTTGGATGGATAATCAGTGAAAGAAATTTAAACTCGATAAGTATATTTGTATGGCTGGTGATACTAGCTTCAATGATATACTCATTCCTTTAAACGTTAATTTTGGGTGAATAATGATAACGATTGCTTGTGTAGAGGGAGGATCCACAGTAAACTCCTTAAAAAAAGCCATTGAAGATTTGGGAGAAAAATGTGATATTTTATTGCTTTCTAGCGATAATTTATTGATAGATACTGAATTTAATGTTGAAACAGATTTGATACATTCAAGGTGCGGTATAGGGGATTATTTAGATAGGCTGACCCTTTTTTCATGGCAGGTTCTAAAAAATCTGGAATCAGAAGGGCACTATTTCATAAATCCACTCGAAACAATTTACAATTCATCAGATAAATTTAAAGCAGCGAAGATAATTAGTAAATGCGGGCTAAAAACTCCAAAAACAGCACTGGTTCGTGATTTTGAGGATGGAAAACACTTTTTAAGCACGACTAACATGGAATATCCTGTAATATTAAAAAATTCATTTTCAAAATGCGGAACGAAAGTGAATCGGGTAAATTCGGATGCGGAATTAAAGAAACTTTCAAGAAATGCAATCTGGGAAAACAAACTGATTCAGGAGTATGTGGATTTTAAAGAAGGAGACACATATAAGGATATGAGAATACTCGTAATTGATGGCGAAGTTGTTGGCGGATATCGAAGAGTTAGTGATAACTTCATAACCAACTTATATTCGGGCGGTCAAATCGAGGCTTTAAACGTATCCTCCGAACTTGAAGAAATTGCTTTAAAGTGTTCTGAGTGCATGAATGGATATATTATGGGAATCGACATCCTACCAAAAGATGGAGAGTACTATATTGTTGAAGTAAATACTGCACCAGGTACAAAGGGATTCCGTTCCCTTGGGATTGATGTCGATAAAAGGATTGCAGAGTGCCTTATAAAATACAAAAAAAGCTAAAAGATGATAAAAGTGTTTGAATCTCTTTTAATTTCTTTTTCATTTGTTATACTTTCTTTAGTGCTGATATTTAAGGAAAAGCTTGGTATCGGAAAAGAAATATTTATTGCAGAAATTATGGCCCTTGTCCAGCTCGTTATTTTAGGATATGTAATTGGGATCATATTTAATCTTGGAATTTATTATGCAGGAATTATGATTCTCTTTATGATATCAGTTTCAGCGTTCATGGTTAAAAGAAACGTAACAAAGGAAAAGAACAGAAAAATTGTTGCAGCAGCATTTTTATCGACTTTTACAATAACAATTATTGCTTTGATTATTTTAACAGTTTCAAAGACGATTTTGTTTGAAGTACGCTATTTAATCCCATTAATGGGTATGGTTATTGGAAATTCTACAAACGCAATGTCAATAGGGCTCGAAAGATTTTTAAGTGATTTAAAGTCTGAAAAAGACGTACTTTGGGGCTATCTTGCACTTGGGGCAACAGAAAAACAATCTGTACACGATTTTGTCAAAAAAGCAGTTCGGGCCGCATTAACCCCCCATTTAAACTCTACAAAAGCAGTAGGTCTTATATTCATTCCTGGTGCAATGGTTGGAATGCTTTTTGCAGGTGTCGATCCATTAGAAGCTGCAAAGGTTCAGATAACTATAATGTGGATGATAATGTCTTCCAATATATTTTCTGTCACGATTGCATGTTATTTACTTTATAACGACTTTATTCATCAAATTTCATAAAAATTAGCACACTTTTCTAAATAATACTATAAAAAATACTGAAGAAACGGCCGCGAGAACTATTGCCACAAGTTTGGCTTCGTACGGTGTTATTGGAATTAGCAAAATAACTATCGCACTAACTATCAACGCAATAATACTTTTATTTGTACTTCTAAATACAAAAAAAACAGACATTGAAATTATTCCGCTTACAAATAAAGGATAGTATATCCCACACAGCCCAAAAACACAGCTAAATACTAGATTGTAAACATTACTGATTACTCCAAAGATTTCTGCAATATTCAAAATTATCCCCCCAGATAATTCCCAAAGAAATATTAGTCTAATAATTTAAAAATGTAACCAAAACAACTTTCTGGTGACTAAATGTTGATCGTTGATATTAACCACGGTGCTTTAGATTTGGCAGTAGAATATGAAAAATCTGGAAAAAAACCTGTAATTTGGGATATTTACGGAAAATTGGATCGAAACGAAGACTTTAAAGAAAAAAATAAGAATACTTTATCAAAATTTAAAATAATTCCAAGAAATGAAATTCCCGATTTTTTAAATTACCGGGAAGTTATTGCACCAGTTCACTGTCCAATGGACGTTAAATTTAAAACATTTCACGATGCAGTTTCTGAAATTATTTCTAAAAAATATCCTGAAATTATCGAAAAAATGATAACAGTAACCGGAGTTAAAGGAAAAACAACAAGCACTGAACTTTTAAAACATCTATTATCTGAAAAATATAATTGTTATTGTCACAACAGTAACGATGGGTCGATTACTCCAGTAACTGTGCTAAATATATTAAATAAATTAAGTGAAAAAGGAAAACTTCAAATTTACGACTTTTTAATATTTGAAATTTCTTTAGGGATAGTTTCTTCAAAATATTCAATATTAACAAATATTTTGGAAAACTATACAATTGCAGGCGGTAGGAGAGGTGCTTCTATAAAGATAGATTCTCTAAAAAATTCCAAAGTCGTTTTTGTTAACGAATACCTTAAAAACAGCTTTAAACTGGATCACAACGCTTTAAAAGTCGTTAAAAATCCAAAAGTAGTTTCAAAATATCCTTTAAAATTTAATTATTTGGAAAATGACTTTGAATTCAATGAATCTGTTTTTGGACGCCACTTTGTAGAAAATTCAAGTTTTGTAATTGAATTATGCTCCAATTTTTTAAGTTTTGACGAGATAAAGATCAGTCTTAAACGATTTAAAATTGAAAACCGAATGAATGTAGAAAAAAAGGGAAATTATACAATTGTTAAAAATATAAACCCGGGGCTTGATTTAAAAGCAATAGATTATGCAGTATCTGATTTTTTAATTGTATTCGATAATGGAACTGTAGTTATTGGCGGGGACTTTGGATGTACTTGTGAAGAAATAAATATCGAAAAACTGGCAGATTTAATAAATCAGTATATCAAAAAAGGCGTTAAAATTGAACTTTCAGGGGATGTTGGTAAAAATTTGAAAAAGTTGGTTAATTTAGAAAGTGTTACTATCAAAAATTACGAATTTAAAAACGATACTTTGGTAATTTACCGCTCGAATTTATGTTAATTATCAATTGATACCGCAGTGTAATCGTACCTATAAGTTCCGCGTACAGGCTCAACTTTTTTATCCACTAAACCGCAGAATATTAATTTTTGAAGTTCGGAATGGAATTCTACATCGTTTGGACTTTTCTTGATGAGGCCTGCTAATTTTGTAACTCCTTGAACGGTTCCGTGTTCTTTTAAAACATTTAAAATCGGGTTATCAATGGGCCCATCAGTAATAAACTCAAATAAGAATTTTTCTCTATCCTTTATCAATTCAGATAGTTTTTTTGCGGATTCCGGTTCTGAATAAACCATGATACTCCATGATTTTTTGTATGCTTCTTTTAAACTTTCTGCAAGTGGAGATATTTCATCGAGTCTATGTTTTCTATCGCCCATCATGACAGTAATTCTGTGTTCTGCCATTTTAGGAGGTTTTGGGATATCTAAAAAGATTCTAGATTCAAAATATTCAGTCATTTCGTTTTCAATTAAACCTATTTCATTTTCAGATAAATTTATTAAGTTCCATCTCTCTTTAGGGGATAATTCATTGTATCTTTGAATCGAAATGCTTTTAAATAAATCCCTATTATCCAATCTCTTCATCATTTCAGTTGCTGAGCTTTCGGATCTTCTGAGGGTACAAATGAGATCAATATCATCCATTACCGATAAATCACTTAATTTGAAGATACTATCCTTTATTGCATCGATCGTCGCGTTTTTAATCATGGTTTCTGAAATTCTGGATGCAGGATGCATGTAAACGGTAGGATACATCTGGTATCGTGCAGTAAGGAGGGACTCAACAGTGGTTCTTCCTTTTTCAATGATTCCAAGTTTATTCGTATCTTCAAGAACCACGATACTTCTAATGAGTCTAGGAATATCAATTGAGCCATATGCTACTCCAGTATGGTGGCTGTCCCTTATTAAATAGTCCATTCTGTCAGCATCGACATCCCCGTGGATCAATGAGCCTTCTAGACCTTTTGAGGAATATACATCTAAAACTTCTTTGGAAGTATAGTTCTCAAAACTCATTTTTTTTATTTTTTCTTTCGTAAATTCTTCATGATTGTATCCTGCAACCTCTAAAGTATGTGAAAAAGGAGGATGTCCAATATCGTGAAGTAAAGCAACGATTTTGGTTAGATTTCTATCAATATTTTCCAAATTTTTGGCAATTTCGCCTGCAACGTGCATTGTACCGATAGAATGTTCAAAACGGGTATGGTTTGCACTGGGATATACTAAGCAAGTAAGTCCGGTCTGCTTAATATTTCTCAATCTCTGAATTTCGGGCATATCTACTATTGAAATCTCTTCTTCATTAAGCTTGATATCTTTGTGGATTGGATCCCTTATTATTTTGAGTTTTGACATGCTACCCAATATATTTAAACAAATATATAAATTTATATGGATATATAGATAGTTTAGTTGATTTTTCGTTTAATTTCGGATTTAGTATAAGTAAAATATATCAAATTTGGATACTACGATATGAAGAACTCAGGTGGCAAAAATGGAATTTAAAAATAACTCATATTTTGTAGATACATTTTCAGAAAATATGTCGATTTCATCAGTACTTAAAAAATACGAAGAAAAACTTTTGGAACTCGAAAAAGATTCTTTTAAGGTAAATGACCCTTATATTTACATAAAATTTTGTTTGTATTCAACTCTAATGTTTAGGATGCTGGAAAAAGAAATTTTAAAATTAAATCTTTCCAAAGAAGAAATAAAAACTGTAAATATCTTTAAAAAATATAAATACCGTGAGTTTGATGCCCCTTATGAAGAAAACTATATTAAATTTACAGTATGGAAAAACGAAGTAGGAACGTTAGTTTACCATTTAAGCGACTTAGGAGATAATGATTCTGCTGATAACGGATGGATCAGAATATATTCTGAGTACGTAATTCGCCCAGAATATTTCAAACAGGTTAAAAAAATTATTTCAAAAATAGTAAAATAAATAAAATTAATTAATATTCTTTTATTTTTTCGCATTATTTGGTTTCTTCAGGAGTTTCAATTTCGGATACTCCAGTAGTTCTTCCGTATTCTTTTGCAAGGTCTCTGTATTCATCCATGTCTTCATCTTTTACCGAAGGAGCAATTCTTTTGAACGCGGCTTCAAAGTGTTTTAATTCAACATGCTCTGAATTGACGTTTTCTCTTAGTGCGATCATCGCAGATTCCCTACAAAGTGCTTCGATGTCTGCACCAGTGTATCCATTAGTTTCTTTTGCAAGTTTTTGGAGATTCACGTCTTTTCCAATAGGCATTCCTTTGGTGTGAACTTTGAATATTTCAAATCTTGCATTTTCGTCAGGAACTGTTACCAAAACGATCCTGTCGAGTCTTCCTGGCCTTAAAAGTGCAGGATCTAATAAGTTCGGCCTATTTGTCGCAGCAATAATTACAACGTCTTTAGGTTCTTCAAGACCATCGAGTTCAGTTAAAAGCTGGTTTACCACTTTTTCGCTAACCCCGCTACCCCCAAAGCTCATTCCTCTTTTTGGAGCTATTGAGTCAATTTCATCAAAGAAAATGACTGTTGGTGCAGCCTGTCTTGCTTTTCTAAATATTTCACGGATTGCTTTTTCGCTTTCTCCAACCCATTTGCTGAATATTTCAGGACCTTTTACGCTTATGAAATTTGCTTCACTTTCGTTTGCAACAGCTTTTGCAAGGAGTGTTTTACCAGTTCCAGGGGGACCGAAGAGTAATACTCCTTTTGGAGGCCTTATTCCCATTCTTTCAAACATTTCCCTGTTTTTAATTGGCCATTCAACAGCTTCTTTTAAGTCCTGTTTAATGTCTTCAAGTCCTCCAACATCACTCCATTTGATATTTGGAACTTCTACCAACACTTCTCTAAGAGCAGATGGCTCTACTTCTTTTAAACCACCTACAAAGTCATCTTTAGTTACTTTAATTTTATCGAGTACTTCTCTAGGAATTTCTTCTTTTTCAAGGTCGATATCGGGGAGTAATCTTCTCAAGGTTTTCATAGCAGCTTCTTTTGAAAGAGCAGCTAAGTCAGCACCTGCAAATCCGTGAGTTTTGTCTGCAAGTTCTTTTACCATGATCTGGTTTAATTTTGATTTTACTTTATCTTCTATGTCTTCATCTTTGAGTATTTTTTCAATTTCTGCTTCTGAAGACGCTTTTTCAACCAATTTAACTGTATTTTCGATCTTAGTTCTTTCAAATTCCCCGATAAGTTCATTTAATACAGGAATTACTTCATTTTTCTCGTAATCTGGCTGAAGAGGCATGTTTCTTGTATGGATCTGTAAAATTTCTTTTCTCGCATGCCTATCGGGAATTCCAATTGTTAATTCCCGATCTAGTCTTCCAGGTCTTCTTAAAGCCATATCAATTGAATCCGGCCTGTTTGTAGCTGCAAGAATTACAACCTGGCCCCTACCTTCTAAACCGTCAAGCAATGTCAAAAGCTGTGCAACCATTCTTCTTTCAACTTCACCGCTAGCTTCATCCCTTTTTGGAGCTACTGCGTCGATTTCGTCAATGAATATGATTGAAGGCGAGTTTTCTTCAGCTTCTTCAAATATTTTTCTTAAATTTTCTTCGGTTTCACCGACGTATTTACTCATTATTTCAGGGCCGTTAATGGTGTAGAAATTAGCACCTGCTTCGTTTGCAACAGCTTTTGCAAGCAATGTTTTACCAGTTCCTGGAGGTCCTGCAAGTAAAACTCCTTTTGGAGGTTCGATACCAAGTTTATCAAATAATTCCGGGTATCTCATTGGAAGTTCAACCATTTCCCTGATTTTTTTGACTTCTTCTTTTAAACCACCAATGTCTTCATAGGTTACATTTGGAACTTTGGTTTCTTTTAATTCTGTAACCGGTTCAGTTTTTAACTCAATTTGAGTATATTCGTTAATTTTTACAGGTCCTTTTGGAGTAGTTCCTGTTACGATAAATGGAAATGCAGTTCCCAAAACTCCAATTACTACTTTGGATCCTTTATCGACAACCTGATCTACAAGCCTGCTTCCAACATAGCTTTCAAATCCTGTGCTGAATCTTACAGCCTGCATTGGAGCTAGTGTTACCTTTTTAGCTTCTTTTACTTCCACTACGGTAATTTTTACCTTATCCCCAATACCTGCTTTAGTATTTTGTCTTAAAATACCGTCCATTCTTATGATACCTTTACCCTGGTCTTCAAGGTACCCTCTCCAAACGGTTGCGTAGGTTTTTTCCTTCCCTGCAATTTCTATTGCATCTCCGGCTTTTATTGATAATTTCTCCATTGTTAATGGATCAATTCTTACAATTCCCTTACCTACATCTCCCTGATAGGCTTCTGCAACTACTAAGTCTACCATATACACACCTCGCAAGTATAATTCGATAAATGTTGATATTTTTTATTAATTAAACTTAATAATCATTTGAGGTTCTATATATAGGTTTCGGTAATATACTATTAATTAATTCGAATTATTCTCCTCCGGCAGGGTCGTGGATGTGGTATCTGTAGTATCTTGTAAATCCACAGTTTCTACATCTTACATATATTCCATTTTCAGTAATCAATATATCTTGAGGACCAAATTCGCCGCATTTGGCGCATTCGACATCTTTTTGGAGTACCCAATTATCGTATTTTCTTTTAACGTTTAATTCTTCTTTTAAAAGATCTTCATCTTCAATATCTGCTTTTTTAATTATGTAATATCTTGTAGCATTACAATTACTGCATCTGACTAACGCCTGATTTGGATAAATTTCAATAATTTGATCTGCAACTTTTCCGCAACTGTAGCATTTTGTAGAATGGCTTAATTTCCAGTTTTCCATGAAATCCCCCTTTTAGTTATAAATTTAAAATATGTGGGCGAAATTATTTATAAATTTCTAAAAAAGTTAACATTTCAAATTAATCTATCGAAGAATGTTTAAAAAGAGTATTGGGGTAAAAAACTGGTTTTTAATTATTTATTGAAGTATTCAACCGCATTTTTAAATATTTGAAGATTACTTTCAATAAATTCGGGAATAATTTCTCTATTTCTTTTAGCAATTTCTTTTTTAAGTTGGTATTCTGGTTCACTTATCGAATAAAGTGACCTTTCCGGATGCGGCATTAAACCCATGATTCTCCCGGTTTTGTCACAAATTCCTGCAATATCGTAGTAAGCACCGTTTGGATTTAGTGGGTACTCTTGGTTAGCAGAATTTCCTTCAGAATCGCAGTAACTAAATACAATCTGCTTATTTTCTTTTAATTCGAAATAGGTTTTTTCATCGCAGTAGAATCTACCTTCTCCGTGAGCAATTGGAACGTGTGTTATAGTAATTCCTTTTGTAAATACACAAATGGAATCATTTTCTTTAACGTGCACCCATCTGCATTCGTATCTATTGTTCGTATTTGCTTCAAGTGCACTAATTCTTTCCCCGTAATCGGTTGAAGGAAGTGCAAATAATCCCAAATTGGTCATTACCTGAAATCCATTACATATTCCTAAAATCAATTTTCCAGAATTAATAAATTCTTTTAAATCGTCAAATAAGTTGTTTTTAATTTTATTTGCAAATGCGTTACCTGATCCAGTATCGTCCCCGTATGAGAACCCTCCTGGAAACATAATTATTTCATAATCTGCCATTTTCTTTTTTCCGGCGATTAAATCGTTAATGTGGACAATGTCCGTTTCTGCACCAGCTTTTTGGAATGCGTGGGCGGTTTCTGTTTCACAATTTATGCCGTATCCAGACATTACAAGTACTTTTGGAACCACTTTTATCACCTAGAAATCTTCAAATCTACTTCTGTACACTTCGTCCATGTTTTCAAGGCTTGAAGTTATCACAATATCTTCATTATTCTTAATTACAAATTCTTTTTCGGTAACTTTTCCGATTTTTCCTATTTTGAATTCTTTCATTAAATTTTCAAATTCTTTTTCATTTTCGGGAGCAATAGTAACTATAAATCTTGATTGTGTTTCAGAATACATGATTTTTCCAAAGTCAAGATTTTCATTTGGAGCTTTTGATAAATCAGCTTCTAATCCAAGCATACCTGAAATTGCCATTTTTGCAAGAGTAATTGCGAGTCCTCCGGCAGCAACTGACGCACAGGAGCTAAATATTCCTTTCTGGCTTAATTCGTACATTTTTTCGTACAATTTTCTAGCGGATTTTGCATCAACTTTCGGAGATTTTCCACCAACTTCACCAAATGCATGGTAGAACTCACTTCCACCGCATTCGTCTTTAGTTTCTCCGATAACGTAAATTAAATCGTCTTTCAATTTTAAATCCATTGAGTTTGTTTTTTCCACGTTATCGATTACACCAAGGGCTGACATCATCAAAGTGGGGTGCACTGAAATTTTAATCTGGTTGTTATTTTCGTCAAATCCTTTAAAATCATTAAACATGCTGTCTTTTCCAGAAATTAATGGAGTAAGATAGATTTTTGCATAATCGTAGCATGATTTTGCAGCATCTTTTAATTGATACAATCTTTCGGGCTCATCTGAACTGCACCAGCAGAAATTGTCCATAATTGCGATATGGTTTATGTTTCCGCCAACTGCAACACAGTTTCTAATTGCTGTATCCAGTGCACAAGCAGCCATGTCGTAGCAGCTAATTTCGCTCAATCTTGGGAAAAGTGACTGGCTCATTACAAGTCCTTTTTGGCTACTCAAAAGGGGCCTTATAACTGAAGCAGCTCCATTTACTCTTCCTTTTCCTTGAAGTGGTTTTATTACTGAATTATTCTGTACTTCGTGGTCGTACTGTTTTGAAATGTACTCGAAGCTGCAGTTGTTGTGGTTTCCAAGTATTTTTTCAAAAGTTTTTAGCTGGTTTTTAACAGTAATTTCTGGTTCTTCTGTTTTGTAGGGGTACGGTTTTGTTATTAACTTTCTTTTTGGAAGTCCGTTGTGTAAAAAGTCCATATTTAAATCCATTATGGTCTTTCCGTTATAGTTTACAACTGCTCTATCAGTATTGTTAAATTTACCGATTACAACAGCTTCAACGCCCCTTATTTTCATTAAATCCATGAATTCTTCTAATTTATCATCTGAAACGGATAGCGTAACTCGTTCTTGAGATTCACTTATCCAGATTTCCCAAGGTTCAAGTCCAGGGTATTTTAAAGGAACTTCTTCAAGTTCTACAACGAAACCGCCACATTCTTCTGCCATTTCTGCAACTGAACAGGAAATTCCTCCTGCACCGTTGTCCGTGATACTGTTGTAAAGTTCCCTATCTCGTGCTTCCTTAATTACTGCATCAGAGAGTTTTTTCTGGGTAATTGGGTCTCCAATCTGAACTGCAGTTGCAGGGCTTCCTTCATCCATTGCTTCTGAGGAGAATGTTGCACCGTGAATTCCATCTTTTCCAACTCTTCCGCCGATAATTACAATGTTATCTCCATTTTCAGCCGCTTTTTCGTGGCTTAATCTTCCATCTGGAAGTTTTCTTGGAATTAAACCGATAGTTCCAACGAATACGAGAGGTTTTCCTTTATAAGTATCGTCAAAGTAGACAAATCCATTAGGGGTTGGAATTCCGGACTGGTTTCCACCAACATTTACGCCGTGAACGATTCCATCAAGTATTCTTCTTGGAAGAAGTGATGGGTTTGATTTATTCTGGCCCCTGTAGATTATTTTTGTATCTTCGGGTCTTCCAACGCAGAATCCGTATTTATTTGCAACAGGAAGTGCTCCAAGGCCAAATCCGACAGTATCCCGATTAACTCCAACAATTCCTGTAATTGCACCACCAAAAGGGTCAAGTGCTGAAGGGCTGTTGTGAGTTTCTGCTTTATCAGTTACCATCCATTCATCGTCAAAGATGATTCCACCAGAGTTATCTGAAAATACTGAAATACAGAAGTCTTTTTCACCAAGTTCTTCCCTTATTTCATTTGTGGCATTTCTTATGTACTTTTTAAATATTCCTTCTTCGATATCGTCGATTTGGGATGCAAAAATGGTATGTTTACAGTGTTCAGACCATGTCTGAGCAAGTGCTTCTAACTCGATATCTGTAGGGTTTCTGCCTTCTTTTTGGTAGTATTTTTTTATTGCAGTGATGTAATCAAGATCAAGTGCGAGAGGGCCTCTTCTTTCGCCAGTTTCTGGATCCAATATTCCTTTTTTACCGATTTCGATTAATTCATCATCGCTAACATTTAGGCTGATTTCAATAACCTTTGGTTCAGACGTTAAGTTTACTTTTGGAATAATGTAGTCCATTCCGCAGTCTTTAACGTAATTATCATAGGTTTTTATGTGGTATCTCTCGATTAAAATGTTGATAAGCTCTTCTGCAATTTTTTCAACGTCGTGTTTCGCTAAATTTCCGCTTAAATATACTACTTTTGATGAAAATACCTTGCTGAGTCCAATATTGATTTTTAAAAGATCGTTAATGATTTCAGTGGTCGTGTTTGCAACGTTGTCAGTAACTCCTGGTAAAAATCCAAGTTCAAGTGTCCAGTCGAATTTATTATTGGACGGAACGTTAATCCGGGGTATTTCGGTTACTGGATTATGGAGTGAATTCGCAATTTTTTCAACATCCTCAATTGAAAAATCGTAGTTTATCGTGTAGACCTTGCTTACATCTACTGATACATCGTATCCAAGTTCAGATAGCTTTTTTTCGATTCCCGTTGCTTCAGAACTTTTTTCTTTCGTATCTATCTCAATTCTGTATATTTTTCCGTTGTTTTCAGCATTAATCGTTTGCATGAATACGTCCCTCGTAGTAAATTAAGGATAATAACAATAATCTAATGTATAAATTTTTTCTGTCGATAACAAGAATAGAATATAATAAAACTAGATGAATTCAAGGTTTAAATAAATAACATAAATCCTGAATTTTTAAAATCTTTTAAAATTAAGAATTAGGAAAAAAGTAATTTATTTTCTCGCAGCTCCTGCATCTTCAAAACCCTGTCTTAAACCTTTACCTGCACTTTTTTGCAAAAATTCCGGTTTAAAAAGCATGTAGTATACGTTTTCAGCATGTTCTTCAGCTCTTCTTTTTGCAAGCCAGTCCAATTCTTTTCCGTTCACGGCTTCATCTTCATGAACAAAAACTTCAATAATATGTTTATTGGTCATCAACTGGGCCATCATCAGACCTTGAGATGCTTCATGGGCACAGACTTTGTCTTTGTCCTTTCCGCCAGGCATTCCAAGAGCCATTGTAATTTCACAGCCCTGTTCTTCCATCAATTTTTTGCATGCAACAGGAAGGTCTTTCATTCCTGGAACCGTGTACCTTATTATTTTGATATTGGAAGTCATTTCGTTTAGTTTTTTAATTGCAGCAGATGCCATGTCGACCCGTGCAAATGTCGTGTCTGCAATGCCTACTTTGACTGTCATGATTATCCCCATAATAAAATTGAATCTACAAAGTTATAGCTTATTTAAACTATAAAAAACATGTCACAAAGTTAATTTAAAAACACTTTTAAAAAAGTAAATATAAAAAAGAATAATAATTTTTAAAAAACTCAAAAAGGCTTATTTTTTAGCTTTTTTAGCTTTCCTGCCTTTTTTAGCTTTATTTTCTCTTTCTTCAATTTTTGAAATTGCATCGTGGTATAAGTCCTTGTAAACTGCCGCTTTACTGAAAAGTTCTTTAATTTTGTTTTTATTCTTTTTAGCCTGCACAGTATGCTTCATTTTAAAATGCATGGCCCCAGATCTCATATTCGATGGTAAAATAAATTCCATATTCCCCCTCTGGTTTTTGTTGACGATGATAAATTTATTTTTAGGGGTATTTATCTATATCCATAAATCAATAAATACGGCGGATTTATCAAAGAAAATCAATGAAAAAGAGCAATTACGGGGTAAATTTTAAAAAAAGAAGATAAATTCGAGTGAATTCAAAAATGAATTATTCTTTTGAGAATTCACTGAGGTAGTATTCAATTAATTCTTGACCGTTTATTGTAACGAGATCGTTTTCTTCAGCGTACTTTTTAACTAATTCTTTTGACATTGCTTTTCCATTATCTCCCATCATTTCGCAGATGGTGGTGATTGGAGTAAGTCCAGCCATTTCTGCAAGTGCAACAGTCATTTCGGTATGGCCTTGCCTGTTTTTAACAAGTCCTTTTGTAGCTCTTAAAAATGCAACGTGGCCAGGACACCTGAATTCTTTTCCAAAATCGTTAAATCTTTCTTCGCTACAGAGTTCTGTTATTTTTTTAACAGTTAGTGCTCTATCGTTATCTGTAATTCCTGTGAATGTTTTTCTGTGGTTTGCATAAAGTGCAAATGTTGATTTTTCATCATAAGGAATGTCGTTTGGATATAATTCTTTTAAAACAGGGTATTTTTCAGCTGCAACATCTAAAATGTCAACCATGAATGGAATACCGAGTTTATCACAGAAATCAGGGTGAAGGCAGGTGCAGATTAATCCTCCTGCATTTTTTCTCATTTCTCGAATATGTTCTGGAGTAACGAACTCTGATGCTACAACCATGTCGGTTTCCCCTTCCCTATCATCGCTATCGTAAAGTAATACTATTTTTCCACTTTTTAGAGCATCAATTGCTTTTTCGATGTTACTGATTTTTTCATCTCCAGATATTTTTACTTCTGAATTTCTCGCATTTTTTGAATCTGTTGTCACATTATCACACTATTATTTTTAAGTTTTTACCAATCTGTTTTTAAGACTATATATCTGTTAGGATACGGATTTAGGATTTAAAAATAAAAATAAAAAAAGAGTAAAATTGACCCAATTATTTTAAATTACGATTTTTACAACATTGGAATTATTCAATGATAAAAATTTTCGAAGCTGAATCGGTGCAATAATTTCCAAGGTTTTTTTAGAATGATCGGTCTTTTTTGGGGCAACAATTGCACAATTTACAAAATTTCCGTGTTTATTGAATAGTTTTATTAAAAGTACCTTTCCGCCAAAGTATCTTTTCCCGTTGATTTCAAATCCGTCGAATTCTATTGGATTAAAGTTATCTAAATTGAAATTATGCTTTAATTTTACATTCAATGTTCCTTCAAACGGAATAAATCCAGTTAATTCTTCAAACTTGTTTTTATAGGGGGTTAATCCAACAAAAAACCTGCCTTCTCCAAGCCCGCTTACGACATTCCCAAAAATTTCCAAAAGTGTCACCGTCACTATATATAATTTGAAACCGTTAGTATCTATTCAAAAAATATTATCTAATAATTTTATTTTATCGCATAAATATTTGGTATATTCGGGTGATTATTTGATTGGCATTATTGGCGGAACAGGGATTTCTTCAATATTAAACAAGGGCGAAGAAAGAATTATTGATACAAAATACGGAAAATCTAAAGTTTTAATCGATAAAGAAAGCGATGTCGTATTACTTTTTAGACACGGGGCTGAACACAACACTCCCCCACATAAAATAAATTATCGTGCAAATATCTGCGCTTTAAAGACGCTTGGTGTTGAAAGGATCTTAGCATTAAGTTCAGTTGGCTCACTTCGTGAAGACGTGGTTCCAGGAGACTTTTTAATTCCAAACGACTTTTTAGAATTTACAAAAGCAAGAAAAGGTACATTCTATGACGGGAACAATGGAAAAGTCGTTCATATTGATGTAACTGAGCCGTACTGTCCAGAATTAAAAGAAGTTACAAAAGAAATTCTCAAAAAAAGAGATTACAAGTTTGATGAAGGCGTTTACGTCTGTACGGAAGGCCCTAGATTTGAAACAAAAACAGAAATTCAGATATATAAAAATTGGGGCCATGTTGTTGGAATGACAGCTTACCCTGAAGTAGTTTTGGCAAGGGAAATGGAAATGTGTTACACTTCAGTTTGTAATGTTTCAAATTATGCGGCAGGAATTTCTAAAAATGTTTTAACAGTTGACGAAGTTTTAGAAACTCTGAAAGAAATGGAAGAAAAGATTTTAAATGTTGTTGACGACTTTATTAATTATGAGTTTAGTGAAAGAACGTGTTTTTGTAAATCTGCACTCGAAAACGCGGTAATGTAAAAGGGATATTTATGAAAACTTTCGAGATTTCGGAAAGTAATCTCAAAAATTGTAATGAAGAGATAGAAACTGCAAAGAAAATGATATTGGGTGGAAAAATTATTCTCTGCGGGACTGACACTCTTTACGGCCTATCTACAAATGCGTTAGATAAAAAAGCAATCGAAAGAATTTATTCAATAAAAGAACGGGATCCAAACAAGCCGATTTCGATAAGTCTCGGCGAAAAAAAGCAGATCGAAAATTACGTTTATGTGGGCGAAACTGCAAAGAAAATAATTGAAAAATTCATGCCTGGTCCAATTACTGTTATTTTAAAGAAAAAGGATATCATTCCCGATATTTTGGGAAAAGATGATGTGGGAGTTAGAATTCCAGATAACGACGTTATAAGAAAGATTGCAATTGTTCCATTGACCACAACAAGTGCAAATATCAGCGGAAAAACTGCTCCAATATCTCTTGAAGAAGTTGATTCAGTAATAAAAGAAAAAGTAGATTTAATAATTGATACAGGCCCATCTAAATACAAAGTGCAGTCAACGATTGTAAAAGTGATTGGTGGCAAAATAGAATTGATACGGGAAGGCAAAATCCCATTTGAAGAGATTTTAAAATCAGTAAAATGAATAATTTTTTCATCTTTTTAAATTTAAAATTTCAATCAAAAGTTAATAAAAATTAAAAAAATCAGTTATATTTTATCTTTTTCCAAGTTCTTCGACCATTAAAAGGGCGCAGTAGTCTCCGCAGACACTGCAAGCTTTTTCATCTTTTGAAGGGATTTCTTCTCTCATTTTTCCTGGTTTATCGCTGTCAAGCGCGATTTCAAACTGTTTTTCCCAGTCATGTTTCATTCTTGCATCAGCCATCTCTTTTTCAAGTTTCCAAGCGATTGAATGTCCTTTTGCAACGTCTGCAGCTTGAGCGGCAATTTTTGATGCAATTAATCCTTCTTTTACATCATCTTCTTTCATGAGTCTTACGTGTTCAGCAGGAGTAACATAACACAAGAAATTTGCTCCACTGACTGCTGCAAGGGTTCCCCCAATTGCTGCTGTGATGTGGTCGTATCCTGGAGCTAAATCGGTTACAATTGGGCCTAAAACGTAGAATGGCGCATTTTTACAGAGTGTTTTCTGGATTTTCATATTTGCCTCAATATTGTTGTATGGAACGTGGCCAGGTCCTTCAACCATTACCTGAACTCCTTTTTCTCTACATTTATCTACAAGTTCCCCTAAAGTAATTAATTCTTGGATTTGCGCCCTATCAGTGTTGTCCTGTAAGCATCCGGGTCTCATTCCATCTCCAAGGCTCAAAGTTACGTCATGTTCTTTTAAAAGTTCGAGTAAATAGTCAAATTCTTTGTAAAGTGGGTTTTCCTTGTCGTGGTACATGATGTATGCAGTTAAAAATGCACCGCCCCTGCTTACGACACCCATTTTTCTTGGATCGTTATTTAAAGCGCTGACAGTTTGCTTTGTAATTCCACAGTGTAGTGTCATAAAGTCAACGCCTTCTTTTGCCTGCCTTTCAATTACGTTAAATATCAAATCTTCGTCCATATCGATAACTCTTCCGTACTTTGCTTTTGCATCGGCACCGACTTCGTAAATTGGAACGGTTCCTATTGGAAGATTCGTGTTTTTAATAATCTCTTTTCTAATTTCTGGAAGGTTTCCGCCGGTACTTAAATCCATAATTGCATCGGCACCGTATTTATTTGAAATTTCAACTTTTTTAAGTTCGCAAGCGATATCAATAAAATCTGGTGAAGTTCCAAGATTTACATTAACTTTGGTTCTTAAATTATCGCCAATTCCAACTGGTTTCGTGTTTCTGTTTACGTTTTTAGGAATTACGACGTATCCTTTCGCAATCAGGTTTTTGAATGTTTCAACATCCATTCCTTCTTCTTTTGCTACGAACTTCATCTCTTCGGTAGTTATTCCGGATTTTGCGTCAGTCATCTGGGTCATAATATCACTTTTATCGCTTTAATTAAATAGTATACAAGCATCTGTATTAGTATGTAGTGATTATTTAAATAAATATTCGAAGTGGTATTATGTGGGATTTAGAGACAGATTGGGTCTTAAACGAGATAAAAACAAGAAATGCGAGAAAAGTAGTATTACAAGCACCTGAAGGACTTAAAAGGGCCGTTGAAAAGGAAATAGAATTTTTAAAAACGAAATTTGATGCAGAACTCATGATATGGGGCGAAACATGTTTTGGTGCGTGTGATCTGTGCGATGAAGAAGTTAAAATTTTAGGAACAGATTTAATTATTCATTACGGGCACGAAGAACTTTCATACGTTCATTCAGAAATTCCTGTAGTATTCGTTCACGCTTATTTTAAAGAAAACGAGTATTTTTTAGAAGATGTCGAAAACATCCTTGAAAAAATGGAAAATCCAACAGTTACAACGACTATTCAGTTTAAAAAAGCGCTTTCAAAATTTAATCCTGTTGTAATTTTAGGATGCAGGGCTCCGGTTGAAAATGCAGAAAACGTAATATTTGTTGGAACTGGAAGGTTTCACCCGTTAATGATGGCGTATAAACTTAAAAAAACTGTTAAAATTTATAATCCGATTACGAGAGAAATTTCTGAAATAAGTGACGAAGAGATAAAAAAATTGATAAAATTAAGGATTGGCAGAGTTTCAAAGTTATTATTAAATCCGCCTAAAAAAATCGGTGTAGTTTTATCAACGAAAAAAGGTCAGTGCAGATTAAAGTCATTTGAAAATGTAATTGAACTTTTAAAGAAAAATAACATTGAATACATTCCAATAATTTTAAATAACCTATCTCAAAGCTATTTATTTTACAAAGTCGATGCATACGTGATCTGTGCATGTCCGAGGATAGTAATGGATGACTACCAAAATTATGAAAGCACGTTAATTACTCCAGAAGAGCTCAGAATGTATCTTTCAAATGATTTCGAGTACAAATTTGATGAAATTTTGGAGAATAATTTCTACTAAATTTTTTAATTTTAAATTTACCGATAAACGAAAAGCATATATATTAGATCAGTATAGGTATAGATGCAAGCAATATGACTCATTGGAGGGATTGCCAAGCCTGGTCAAAGGCGTCGGACTTAAGATCCGATCCGGTAGCGGTTCGAGGGTTCAAATCCCTTTCCCTCCACTTTTTTTAAAATCAACTTCAAAACGAACGTCTTTTTTGATATAGTTATTATCGGACTGGTATTTCATGTCTTTATCTCGATGATCCGTCGTTTTTGATATTTATTTTTTGAAAATTATGCTGTCGTACCTAAAAATTGCGGTGGGATATGCATCGGACTAAGTCCGATATTCTAAAACTAAGCTCAAACGTGTCGTATTTTTTCAGTATGTCGGACTTTTCGATTAAATATTATTTAAAAAAAATTAATGTATCTTTCAAAATTTTAATCACCAGATATTCGATATATATCTATTAAAAACATCTTTTCTATCTTTTCCGTGACCGAGTTGTACAGATACTTCCTCACAGGCTTCTTTTATTGTTTTTCCCTCATTTCGAAGTTTATCATACAGCTTCTGCGCCCATAGTTTACGTATTGCATGAATGGACGTTTTTGCATCTTTGTAGTCATTTATTCTGTAAAACTTAAAAACCCGATATACAAATCTGTTGACTGAATCATTCCGCAAGGGGCAAATTCGCTGATTTTCGCCAAATTCATTTTTAACATTCGATAAAAATGGAACCAGTTCTTTTGGAATTGGAATATTTCTGCTTCTCCCACCTTTTGATTTATGAATGTGCAGTTTTAAATTATCCAAATCAATATCTTTACCCATTAGTTTCGTAACTTCCGAAACCCGTAAACCAAACGCTAATGCGAATCTAACCCCGATCGCAGCTTGTGAGTCACTATTTTTACAGTAATTTAGCAAAAGTTCTGCATGTTCTTCTGTCATCATGAGGTTCCTTTTTGATTTTCCGACTTTCGAAAGAGGAATCACCACATCTGAAACCCGTAGTGAACAGGATTGAAATGCATGGTTTACACACTTTGAAATTTTTATAAATCTAGTTCTGTAGTTATAAAGTGTTTCAGTAGTACATGCCGAGGCTTTAAAATTTAAAAATTCTTGAACATGTAATTCGTTAATATCTTTTATTTGCTTAATCTCGGCATGATTTTTATTTAAAAATTTACAAAAACTCGCTGACAAGTCCATAAGGTTATTTTTTTCGGAATATGAATAAATTCTCCACGAATTATCGTTTTCAGCATCTTTTTTAAGCGAATGTTTGTCGACACCTTCTTTAAACGAACGGTCAACGATCGCATATTTGAATTGCTCTTTCAGTGATCTTATTCTATTTCTAGCCATTAAAATTTCCCTTAACTGTAAAAAATATAAGTTTGGCGAAGCCTTGTGCCCGTAGGGCAGGAGGAAGAGCGTAGCTCTGACGACCCTTTCTAAACCGTGGCAGCGTAGCTGACACATTATCCATTTGCTGCGATAGCAACCATATGTTTTAAGAAAGCGGTAGCTTTCGTGATAATATAATTTCATAAAAAAACCTCTAATAATTTTTTCTAAAGGCGGCCGCAATAGCGGCCGCCATATTAGGATCGGGCCAGGATCACTCCGGGGATCCGTTACCTCTTCGGCATTAACCGTAATAAAAACTCGTTACGCTTCGCTACACTCGTTTTTCTTCCGTTAATGCCGACAATCGACACAATAATATTTTAAGTTAAGTTAGTTCAGTCCAGATAGGCCACAATCCCTATAACGGGCAGGCTAAAAGAATAAGTCTCAAAATCAAGCATGTTTTGAAAAACTTGCGCCAACAAGGGCTAATTTTAATATTAGTTAGTATTTTGTTTTTTAAAGTTACTTTTGATTGTTAATTTAAAAATTACAATGCCTCCATTTTTTTCTATATTTAACCATCTATTGATAATCTATTTTTCAAACTAAATTCACCTCCATTTCATTGTTTTCACGAAACACATTTTCATATGCTATATTTTTATTTCAGATCCAATTGTTAACCCATACAACAAATCTCCAGTTATTAAACTCAAGATTGTTAAAATATCAAATATTGATTCTTCATTTCTCATTTGAGATCACCTACAAAGTTTTTACAAATTTTTCTATCACTTATATAGTATATATATCAAGCTAGCCTTTCCAAGATCTAATTTCAGAAAAAAAGTTAAATTTACGTATTAAAAATTTAAAATTCAATAAAAAAATGCAAAAAAAATAAATGGATTTTAACAATTATTTAAAAAAATGAAATAATTTTTGAAAATCGTAAAATAAGTTATTTTTTAGAATATTTTTCATCAATTTTTATCAAGTCGTATATTACATTCAGAACATCAACACCTTTTTCAGTTATTTCGTAATAAACCTTATCTGTTCTTTTCGACCCTTCTTCAATTCTATTCACCAAATGAGATTCTAATAGGTCATTTAGTGCCCTTGAAGCGGTGGATGTGTTTGCATCGATGTCTTTTACAATCTGATTAAAATGAAGTTTCCCTGATTTTTTAAGAGTTTCTAAAATTTCAACAGATTTGCTTCGATTAAGTGCTTTTATCGTTTCCATAATATCTCCTGTTACTAGTTACACTTGTGGACTAAACTATATAATATCTTTTTCCAAAAATGAAAGTTATCCTATTACTGTTTCTACATACACTTATGGATAAGTTTATATAGGGCCTGCGGCACAGATATACTTACACATATGTAACTACAATCACTATCGTATAAGTTATAATAATGGGGGTGATATTCTCATGAATCCAAACTCAAAAGAACCATAATTTTTAGGTAATTCTTCCAAAAAGCTAAAAACAAACGAGGTAACCCTTATGCAAAATATACAAAACCCACGTGAACTTCACATGAAAATCATGCAAAATGTAAAAATATGCGACTATTTAGATTCAACCCTTCAAGCGATTCATGTATTGAGGGCAGGTATTAAAAATTTAAAAGATATTCCTGAAACATCAAATCTCGAAGGAATGGGAATATACTTCTTAATTGGGGATTCTGATGAACTTGAACGACCTGAAATATACATTGGAGAATCTGAAAATGTTTTAAAGAGAATAACTGAGCATACGGACAATTTCGATTGGAATTCGTGCATATGCATAGTCTCTTTAAAAAATTATTTCAACAAAGCATTTATAAAATATCTTGAAACGAGGTTCATTTTAAAAGCAAACTTATCAAATTGCCGGGTTAGGAATAAAAATACGAGTCAGAATACGGATCTCGAATATGGGAAAATTACACTTGAAAGGGTAATTCCCGATATTGAAGGATATCTATCAACCCTGGGTTTTACGAGTTTTGAAAAAACTGAAGATTCGAGCGATCCCATTTTCCAATGTAGTATTGGGAACGAGGTTGCATACGGAAAATATCAAAACGGAAAATTCACAGTATTAAAAAATTCAAATGCTAGATATGATGAGTCATCAAGCATGTCACTACATAATAGCCTACTGAAAAAAGTGCTTGTAGATTCAGGGATTTTAAAAAATTTGGGTGGCAATTCTTACATATTCACCGAGGATTATGCATTCAATTCACCAAGTTCAGCTGCATGTATTGTCAAAGGACAAAATATAAGCGGGTGGCTGGTTTGGAAAACAATGGATGGTAGATTACTAAAAGATGTTTATTAAAAAAGTACATTTTTAAGTGTAATTGTAAAAATGAATACTTGTATTTAATTACCTACCTATGTAGCTGCCTATAATATTGCCGGTTTAAAATGGGTTAAATATTAAATAGGAGGTTTATGAGCCAAACCACCTACCTAAAAATTATATATGGCAGGAAAAACAATGTATATAATCCGGTCAAAAATTTTTTAACGAAATGGCCAGGTAATTAGGGGGTGTTTGTCAAAGGGTGCATAAAAAAATGCAATTAGGAATTATTAGTCCGATTTTTGAATATTTAAAATAAATTTATTAACCTACAAATGTCGTAATTAGTAAGAATAATGAGGCGGTTGGAATGTCGATTTTAAAAAAGTTGAGAGTATTAAAAACAAATAACAAAGAAAATGAATTATGTCCTGAATTTAAAAAATATTTAGTTGAGTATGAGGAGGCAAGGGATGAAGATAATAAGCAAATCTCTACAATAAGAGACAATTTAGCAAGTCTCGGGGTGTTTTTAATGTTCTGCCAAAACAACAATCTGCACCCACAAGACTTCACGAAACGAGAATTTAAAGCCTTTTTCAAATACTTAGATAAGCAAAGAAACTGCGGCGTAAAGACTCGAAAGAAATATCTTCATATGCTCTCAACATTCTATTATATTCAGGGGTACAAAAATCTTTTTGAATACCAACTTGATAGTAGGAAAACAAGGAGATATTCAAACTTACCTGAAATACATTATAGTAAAATTACTCCAGATGAGTATGATTTAATTAGGGATAAATTATTCGAAAAAATTGATTATAAAAAAGAAGACCCATATGCAGGTTCATCTAATTTTTCACGCATTAGGGATCTTATCGCAATAGAAACCCTTTGGGAAACGGGCTGTCGAAAATCGGAAGTATTGAATCTTAAATACATAGATTTCAACAAGTCAAAGAAAACCTTTACGATCGTGGAAACTAAAAATTATACTGAGAGAGAAGTTCCTTTTTCAGACGAACTCGCAGTAGCTTTGCAAGAGCACATGTCTAAGAATAAGTTAACTGGTTTGGATGATTATATCTTCCAAAATACACAAGACCCTAAAAAACCAATTCCCTCAAGACATCTTTCAAAAATATTTAAAGAAGTAGTAGATGAACTAAGAAAAGAATCTAAAATTGAAGGAAGAAGGGTAGTACTACATTCATTACGACACGCAAGGATAGTTTTATTTTTAAAAGAAGGAATGCCTATCCATGAAGTTCAACGGATTGCAGGGCATGATTCAATAAATACAACGATTGGATATGCACACATGAAGGAAATGGACCATACAATAATTCCAAAAGCTAAGGAAATCCTGAATCAATCAAATAAAAAACGATAATTACTATCTTTTTTCTATTTTTTCAATTAAATTTCAAAACACATTATTTTGATATTTAATTTACAAAATATGGTATCGAAATTGTTTTTAATCTGGTTTTCAAATTTAATTTAAATGTTATTTTGATTAGATATTGGACATTTGGGCCCATGAAAGAGGAAAAATAAATTGGCGGTGTGAAAAATGGGGGATAAGTAATACGTGAAGTTGTGAACGATTTAATAATTATGATCCAAAATTAATAATAAAAAATTTGGAGTTTTTAGAGTTGGCCGGAAAACTCAATGTTTCGGGTGAATTAATTCAAACGGATATAAATAGAAATTGCTATTATAATTTTGGAATCGATATTAAAATTATTAAAAAAGGAATAAAAACACACGAAGATTCCAAAAAAGATTGGTGGAAAGACTTATCCCATACATAAAAAAATGATAATTAGACAGTTCGAACAATTATTTTTTCGACACGATCTGTTTTCGCAATCGTAATTTCCATAATATCGCTTTATTTTTCAATTAAATATTAAAAGCCTTTTCAAACTCCTTTTCAGTCCACAAATCCACGGCTTTACTAAGCATATCTTTCCAAGTTTTAAATTTAGAATTTTCTGAAACATAATCATTTCAAATACCCATATATCAACTAAAACTACATTAAATAACAAAATCTTCTTTTATCACTAAACTCTTTTAAATTATTTTAATGAATAAAGAAACTAAAATCGATTAATTACTCGAATCTTCGAAAATTGATTGAAGATAAACTGTTTTATCAAAATTAAAAAAGAAAAATATTATTCTATCGAATCGAGTTCTAATTGAAATTTTAAAGATTCCATAATACTGTTTTGAATATTGGGATTTGTTATGGCTCCTATTTTATTACTAATGCGACTTTTGTCAACAGTCCGTATCTGGTGACAAAGTGCAATGGATTCATTTTTAAGTCCGGTATTTTCAATTGGAACCAAAGTTTCATTTGGATAAATAATTCTTCCATTTTTATGGGTGGTTATAGGAATTATGTTTAAAACAGGTAAGATTTCGTTTAATTCAGTTCTACTTATTATAATTGCAGGTCTCTTTTTACCCTGTTCAGAACCAACGACTGGTTCTAAATCTACCCAGTAAATACTCCATCTATTAAACAAATTACCAACCTGTTGAATCTACATATTTATATTCTTCGTTAATTTCTGAAATATCATTTAAATACATTTTATCTTTTGCAGCCATTTTCATTAATTCTAATTTCTGAGACAATGTTAATTCAGATGGATTTGCAGTAATAACTATCTCTATTTCTTCATTCTCTTTTAAGAATTCTGGAATTTCTATCGTAACCCTATGGTTTCTAGGGATTCTTATCTTTTGGACTGTTTTAAACATATTTACCACTTGAATTATTTTTAATTCACTTTAACATCTCTATGTATATTCTGTTATAAAATATTTAACAATTGATCATGTTTCAAGTTCATTACCTCTATATGGGCAAGTAACTGGTTTTAAAATATTTTATTTTTGAATTACCAGATATATATTCATGTAAATTATAAATCATTATTTTATACGTAAATACTTTTTCAAATTTGTTTTAATTTTTTAAAAACATTCAAAATCACAGGATCGGACATTCTTACCGTATCGGACTAGGTCCGATCTGCTATTTAAATGTCAATTTGCCGAGTTTTATCAAAAATTGATAATATCGATTAAAAAATTGTTATTTTTTGCAAATCTCAAAAATACGGACTCCGATCAGGCAAATATTCCTTAAGATCCGATCCGGTAGCGGTTCGAGGGTTCAAATCCCTTTCCCTCCACTTTTTCAAATAACGCGCTCTTTTTTGGTTTCTTTCAAGACCGTGGGTTTTTAACAAGATTTAGCTTTTTTCGAGTATTTTACATCCAAAGGACCCGAAAAAGTTCCTCAAACTATATCGGATTTTTACCAATGGCACCGATTTTGATGGTTTTTCACTAGTCCGATATATCGAGTATATTTTTAAGAATTTAAAAACGGTTTTTTCGGTAAGTTTAGCATTATAGATACAATATACGGAACGCCATTAATTTTATAATATTTTAAATCGATTTTTTCAGAGTTATTTCCAATTAGTTCAAGATAAACAACTTAAAAATTAATCAAGACAACCTGATCAGACTTTTTTGAATATGGCTGCCGTAAAATCTATTTTAAATTTATAAATTATAATTTACTATTGGTAAATTTAACTAGAAAATGATATATATTATAAAACGGTCAATTTTAGATGTAATTATTATAAAAGAATTAATTAATCGAGTGGAGGTATGGTTAAATCGGGAGTGTTTATGTTAAATTAACTATAATTGCAAATAAAAGGCAATTAGAAACGGATCGAATAAAACTTTTTTTAACCAGGATTAAATTCAAAAAATAGCTTTTAAAATTAATATTTAATGGCTAATAGCGATTTTAAAAATTCAAAAATAAGAACATTGTCTAATTGTTAAATCCCTATTTTAATTATCCAGCATATTTATTAAATTCAGGTGGACAAATGCGGTTTAAAAATATATTTTTGATATTACTAAGTATGCTGCTGTTATCCTCACTTACGGGAGTTTCAGCAGAAGAAATTGAATATAAATTTATTTCAAACACAACGAGTGACGCTACAGGTAATTTCAGTTTTAGCGACGTTCCAAACGGAAATTACACCCTTTCAGGAGTAATATGGAGTACCGCAATGGGTGGAATGTGGCTTACAAACGTTCAGGAAATAGAAATCGAGAACGGAGTTCCAGTCACTAACCTCTCAATGGCTATGAGATCGAACAGCAGTAACGATGCAGAAGCTATTTTAAGAATGCTTAACAGGACAGCGATATCTGGAGCTACTGTAAGTAAAACCGGAAGTGCAAAAGCTGGAACAACCCTTGTTTTGACTGATGAAAACGGAGATTTCGTAACAAACACAACGAGTGACGCTACAGGTAATTTCAGTTTTAGCGACGTTCCAAACGGAAATTACACCCTTTCAGGAGTAATATGGAGTACCGCAATGGGTGGAATGTGGCTTACAAACGTTCAGGAAATAGAAATCGAGAACGGAGTTCCAGTCACTAACCTCTCAATGGCTATGAGATCGAACAGCAGTAACGATGCAGAAGCTATTTTAAGAATGCTTAACAGGACAGCGATATCTGGAGCTACTGTAAGTAAAACCGGAAGTGCAAAAGCTGGAACAACCCTTGTTTTGACTAAAAAAATAATCGTTTCTACGGAAGATGAAGAAATTTCAGAACCTGTTGAAATTGGACTCGTAGCTGAAACTTGGTATAAATTTATTTCAAACACAACGAGTGACGCTACAGGTAATTTCAGTTTTAGCGACGTTCCAAACGGAAATTACACCCTTTCAGGAGTAATATGGAGTACCGCAATGGGTGGAATGTGGCTTACAAACGTTCAGGAAATAGAAATCGAGAACGGAGTTCCAGTCACTAACCTCTCAATGGCTATGAGATCGAACAGCAGTAACGATGCAGAAGCTATTTTAAGAATGCTTAACAGGACAGCGATATCTGGAGCTACTGTAAGTAAAACCGGAAGTGCAAAAGCTGGAACAACCCTTGTTTTGACTAAAAAAATAATCGTTTCTACGGAAGATGAAGAAATTTCAGAACCTGTTGAAATTGGACTCGTAGCTGAAACTTGGTATAAATTTATTTCAAACACAACGAGTGACGCTACAGGTAATTTCAGTTTTAGCGACGTTCCAAACGGAAATTACACCCTTTCAGGAGTAATATGGAGTACCGCAATGGGTGGAATGTGGCTTACAAACGTTCAGGAAATAGAAATCGAGAACGGAGTTCCAGTCACTAACCTCTCAATGGCTATGAGATCGAACAGCAGTAACGATGCAGAAGCTATTTTAAGAATGCTTAACAGGACAGCGATATCTGGAGCTACTGTAAGTAAAACCGGAAGTGCAAAAGCTGGAACAACCCTTGTTTTGACTGATGAAAACGGAGATTTCGTAACAAACACAACGAGTGACGCTACAGGTAATTTCAGTTTTAGCGACGTTCCAAACGGAAATTACACCCTTTCAGGAGTAATATGGAGTACCGCAATGGGTGGAATGTGGCTTACAAACGTTCAGGAAATAGAAATCGAGAACGGAGTTCCAGTCACTAACCTCTCAATGGCTATGAGATCGAACAGCAGTAACGATGCAGAAGCTATTTTAAGAATGCTTAACAGGACAGCGATATCTGGAGCTACTGTAAGTAAAACCGGAAGTGCAAAAGCTGGAACAACCCTTGTTTTGACTGATGAAAACGGAGATTTCGTAACAAACACAACGAGTGACGCTACAGGTAATTTCAGTTTTAGCGACGTTCCAAACGGAAATTACACCCTTTCAGGAGTAATATGGAGTACCGCAATGGGTGGAATGTGGCTTACAAACGTTCAGGAAATAGAAATCGAGAACGGAGTTCCAGTCACTAACCTCTCAATGGCTATGAGATCGAACAGCAGTAACGATGCAGAAGCTATTTTAAGAATGCTTAACAGGACAGCGATATCTGGAGCAACCGTGGACAAATATGTGGCTCCAAAAACGGGAGTAACACTTGTTTTAACTAAAAAAATGGTATCTTATGTTCCAGGCGAAGTTTCAAAATTGAATGTAGCCATTGTAACAGGATACACAAATTATGAAAAACAGCTTTCAATATCAACGAATAGGATAAATTCAAATTCTGATTTAAATCTTGTAGCTTCATACTATACGACTTCAAATTTATCCGAAGATATCGATCTCAGCCAGATGGATATTATCTATATAGTAATGGTTACACAGAGTGCAGAAGCAATTGAAGATACCGTGCAGGATGCAGTTGATAACGGAGCAGTTGTAATCGGTTCTAATACGTATTTACCTGAAAGTAATTATGATATTCCAGAAGAATATGCCGATATGGCAGAATTTAAAAAATATCTTTCAGAATATTGGTCTGGCGGAGCTTCAGATGATGAAAATTTCGACAATTTAATTTTCTATCTAGCAAAAGAATACTATAATCGTACAGACCTTACGGTAAAAGAGCCATCTGGACTTCAAAGAGCAATATACCATCCAAATATGACTTCAACACCGACAGAATTTTTCACTGCCGATGCTGGAGAATATTTTGCATGGTATTCAAACAGAACGGATGGACATTCCTTTGATGAAAATGCACCTACTGTAGGTATTGCGTTTTACACCTCGTATTACCCAAACGAAATGGACCCAATCGATAAATTGATAGCAGGATTTGAATCAAGAGGCGTAAACGTTATTGCCTGTTATGGGGACGCTGACAACCAGTTGGATGATTTCTTAAATTACAACAATGAAACAAAAGTAGACGCAGTAATTTCGTTCCTCTACCGTGGAACATACTTTGACTTAGAAGAACTCGGAGTACCGGTTATAGATGGGGTGTTAAATGGGTACATGAATACGAGCGAATGGATAGAAACAAGCAATCCATTACCTGTTACTAACATGCTTAGAATTTATCGGCCCGAATCAGAAGGTCTTATCGATCCTATCATGATAGCTGCCGAAGACACGGTTATCGAAGACAATGAAACCATTTCAAAATATATTGGTCACGATACTCAGATAGAATGGCTTATTAACCGAACGATTGCACAGTGCAACCTTGGAATTGAGCCTGAAAGTGACAAAAAGGTTGCAATAATATACTATAATCACGAAGGCGGGAAAAATAACATCGGAGCGTCGTATCTTGAAGTTGCACCAAGTATTGTAAATTTACTAAATGCAATGGATTCAGACGGTTATGATATTAATGAATCAATAATTCCAAATAAAACAGAACTCGTAGACTTAATGCTCCTTCAAGGTAGAAATATCGGAAGCTGGGCTCCAGGGGAACTTGAAAGTCTCGTTGAAACAGGCGAAGTTGAACTTATTCCTGAAGAAACGTACATTTCATGGTTTAACGAGTTACCCGAAGAAAGAAGAAGTGAAGTTGTAGAAACTTGGGGTGAAGCTCCGGGAGACTTAATGGTTTATGGAGCCACCAATGGATCAAAATATATCGTTATTCCTAAAATAAGCATTAGCGATAATGTAATCGTTGCACCACAGCCTTCACGTGGTTGGATGGACAGCTACGATACGCTATACCACGATACAGAGTTACCTCCAAATCACCAGTACATTGCATTCTATTTATGGCTCCAAAAAGAGTATGATGCAGATGTCATGGTAAATATGGGAAGACACGGTACCGTAGAATGGCTTCCTGGAAAAGAATTCTGTCTTTTAAGCGATGAATGGCCTGCCATAATGACCGGAGATATCCCGGTAGTTTATCCATATGTAATGGATGGAACAGGAGAGGGAATGCAGGCAAAACGAAGGGGAAATGCTGTTATAATTGACCACTTAATACCTCCAGTAATATCTGCAGGTCTTTATGGTAATTACAGTTTATTAAACAGTGAAATTTCGTCCTACCAGACATCCGTTACCGAATCAGAATCCCTTAAGCAGGCACAACTAGAAGAAATCGTAAACCTCACAATACAGCTTGATCTTGAAGATAGTGTAAATATGAGTCTTGCACAGAACGAAAGTACGATCGATGACTTTTTGGATGAGCTCGACGATGTGTTAAGAGAATTAAGAAGTCTTTCAATGCCATATGGATTACACGTCCTTGGTGAAGCGCCAAAAGGCGAAGAACTTGTCGGCATGGTAAATTCAATGCTTGGTAGTAGTTATTCTGAAAAAGTAGCAGTATATAATAATTCAGACTCTGCAGCAACTGATTTATTAACAAAAGTACTTTTAGAAAATGTTTCAGTAACTGAAGCACAAATGCAAGTGTTAGGAACTACTTCAGAAGATATTGGGGATGATTTACAGCTTGCAATTAATTATTCAGCACTGCTCTTAGAAGCGGATAATGAAATCGAACAGGTTTTAAAAGCCATGAATGGAGAATACATCGAGCCAGGTCTTGGTGGAGATCCAATTTTAAGGCCTGAAACACTTCCATCAGGCAGTAATTTCTATGCATTTGATGAACAGTTGGTTCCAACAAAACAAGCATGGGAAGAAGGTAAAGCACTCGTAGACGAGTGGCTTAGTGAATATTATGCCGAAAATGGAGAATGTCCAACTAAAGTAGCTTATATATTATGGGCCGGAGAATCCACACGTCACCAGGGCATAATGGAAGCACAAATTCTTTACATGCTTGGTGTACAGCCAGTATGGAATGAAAACAGTGGAAAAGTTACAGATGTTGAAATAATAAACAGTTCTGAACTTAATCGACCTCGTATCGACGTTGTTGTACAGACATCTGGCCTTTACAGGGACTCATTCCCTATGAAAGTTCAATTGATAGATAAGGCGGTTCGACTTGCATATGAAGAAGATGAGCCTGAAAATTATGTTAGAATCAATACTGACGAATTAAAAGAAGTATTGAATGAAACCATACAAAATGAAAGTCTTTCATTGGATATTGCACAGTTTAGAATTTTTGGACCTGCTGACGGAAACTATGGAACCGGAATGGCAAATGCAGTATCTTCAAGTGAAATATGGAATGATACGGATGCATTGGCAGAACTATATATAAACAGAATGAGTTATGTCTATGGCCAAAATATTTGGGGTCAGACGATTTCAGAGTATATTGAATTACAAACTGGCCAAAACATAGAAATTAACAGTACAATCTTATTTGAAAATAACCTAAATGATGTTGGAAATATTTTCCACAGTAGGAGTTCAAATACGTACGGATCATTAGATACAAATGATTTTTACCAGTATGTTGGAGGATTATCCAACGCAATAACTTACGAATCTGGTGAAGCTCCAAATGCTTATGTAGTGAATCTCCAGATTGCTGATGATCAAAAAATAGAGACATTAAAGGATTATATTGAAAATGAACTTTATGCAAGATACTATAATCCACTATGGATAACAGGAATGCAAGAAAGTGGTTTTGAAGGCGCAACAGAAATGGAAAGCTTCATCGAAAACCTCTGGGGATGGGAAGCTCTCACTTCAGGAGTTATAGATGATGACATGTGGAATAAAGCGTATGATACATATTTTGCAGATTCAGAACTTAGTGGATGGTTAAATGAAAACAATCCTTATGCATACCAATCAATGACTGCAAGGATGTTGGAAACTGCACGTAAAGGTTCTTGGGACGCTTCAGGTAAAGACGTGGAATTCCTAGCAAATGAATTCATTCAGTCAGTAGTTGACTATGGAGTTACCTGTTGTCACCACACATGTGGAAACTTAGAACTTAATGATTGGGCACTGGAACACTCTTCACTAGACGAAGAAACATTAAAAGAGTATGAAAAACTATACGAAGAAGCAACTCAAAAAGACATAGAACTTCCTTCAGAAACTGAAACTACAGAGACAAGTTCAAACTCTGAACCAGACACATACTCAAAAGTATATGCTGGAAATGAATCAGTAATCGAGGCAGTAAATGCAACAAATGCAACAGTACTCACAAACACTACGACGACCGAAGATGCAGCACAAAGTGCTGGTTCTGATGGGGGTAAAAGTAGTTCTGGAAGTTCAACTTCAAGTTCCGAATCTTCTTCATCTTCAACGTCAAAAACACAGAAAGCATATGAAGTTACAGTAAATAATGAACCAGAATCTTCTGAAACTTCTGGAACAACAGTTATTGCAATTATCGGTGCAGTGGGAATGACGAGTCTTGTCGGTGTTGGGTACTTTAAACAAAATCCGGATATATTTAAAAATATACTAAATGCTCTGAAACTTTTAAGAAGAAAATAAATATTTTCTTTTTTTTCTTTTTTTAAATAAAATTTTAATTAAAAAAACAGTTTTTTAGATTATTTTTTAAATTTAAACACATTAAATTCTCTTTTAAATTTTTATTCAACTTTATTTTATGGGCCCTAAATATAACTAGAAAATATTAAATATTACGAACACTTATTCAATTTTATTTGTAAAACAAAAAGTATCATGGCGGGAGTCTTTAATATCCCCTCCCAAAAAGCATATGAAGTTACAGTAAACAAATCCAAAACAGGTATCTGGAACAACAGTTATTGCAATTTCAGGTCAAGTTGGGTTACAGGATTATGGGCATTGGATACTTTATAAAAAATCTAGGTTTTTAGATGGGTTAAAAATAAGATAATTATTTTCTTTTTTCTTTTTAATTGAGGTAATAAATATGGTCGATGAAATATGGCAACTAGGACTTTTATCTGCAATCATCATATTTGGGATAAAAATAGGTCTTTCTTTAGGATTTGCCGGCCTTTCTAAAAAAGTATCTGCGGTTATAGTCTTATTATATGGGCTAGGTACCCTTTTGTTATCCAAGTTGGCTGCCGGATTTACGGATGTTATTAATACTGTTATTTACGAGTACAATTTTGTTATTTTTATGGTAATGTCGTTAACGATTCTTTACGCAGGTTTTCACACGATACGGGAGTGGAAGGTAAATCAGAAAAATTCTGTAGCATCTACCAGTATTGCAATGATTGCACCGTGCCCGTGCTGTTTTGGAGCGGTTATCGCATCAATTGTATTAATTTCTCCATCATTAGGCGTTTCAACATTTGAAATTGGAAAATACGCAAGTTTAATACTTATGATAACCATTGGAACAGTTTATCTGCTTTCAGATGCAATTTCGAGATTGATAAAAGTACCAAGGCCGATCATGATGGGAAATTTCATGATTTTTGTAGGATTTTACTTTTTAATCTCTGCACTCATGATTCCAAACATCGTTGCTGGAATGAGTATTCAGATGAGTCCTATGGAGTGCCCTGAATTTTCAAGTTTGGGACATGTTTTTTTGATAACATCTGGCCTTATGATAATTGGTTTTATTAAAAACAAGAAAGGAATGAACTTTACAAATAAAATGAGGTCGATTTAATGGTCGCAATCCCTGGAAGCGAGCTTTTAAGCAGCACACTTCACATAATTTCCCAGAGCCTATTACTGCCTGTTGTTGTGTTTTTATTACTCTTCATGGCATATGCGGTTATAAATTTTGGGGAATTCATGGCAGAATATTCAAGCAGGATTAAGGTTAATTCAAAGGATCTAAAAAACATGATAAATACATTCCCTGATAAAAATGCTCAAGAAATATCAAATTTAATTTCAGACATGAGATTAAACAAGGTTCACATTGGAATTATCAAGGAATTGTGTGAAGAAGGTTGCGCTGACTTAAAAATGACAGAATCGCATGCCAGAAACTTGATAGAAAAGGAAGAATTGAGACTAGAAAAAACGCTTGAAAAAACAGATTTCGTAACAAGACTTGGACCTACACTCGGTTTAATGGGAACTTTAATTCCTATGGGGCCAGGTCTTGCAGCACTAGGGGCTGGAGATATACATGCACTTGCAAATGCGATAATCATTGCATTTGATACAACTGTTGTCGGTCTTGCTGCAGGGGGAATCTGCTATGTTATTTCAAAGGTTAGAAGAAGATGGTACGAAGAACAGATGTCTACTCTTGAAGTATTGATTGAATCCGTCTTGGAGGCATTGAAAAAATGTTAAGGCGAAAAAATAAAAAGAGATTTAACAAAAACGAAGAAGATCCGATGGCAGGTTCTGCAAACCTCGTGGATGCAATGCTTGTACTTTCAGTTGGATTTTTAGTATTTTTAGTAATGTCTTGGAACATGCAAAGTGTCGTTTTTAGTGACACGACACAAGAAGAAAAAATGGAAATAATGCAGGCAATGAAGCAGGTTGCTGAAATAAAAATGGCAAAAGAAATTGCTGATATGCCAGAAATTACTGATGGAAGCGGTTCGGGATTTATGGAGATGGGTACAGTTTATCAGGATCCAAATACTGGACGTTACATTATGATCGAAACCGAATAATTTTTTACTTTTTTAAAAACATGTTTGGAATATTCTTTAATTTAAATATTTTAAAAATATATCGGGATGTACCAATATATATCGGTATATCGAAAACTATAAATATATTTCAACATGTATCAAATTTTATAAATTGTTCGGTGAAAAATTGGAGGACTCTTCTGAAATTTCAAATAAAAAAATAGCATTTGTATGCATCCACAACAAAAGAAGGAGTGTTATCGCAGAATCTTTTGCCAAAAATCTAGGATTAAATGCATATAGTGCAGGCCTTGAAAAAACAGAGAATGTCGATAAACTTGTAGTCGAGGTAATGAATGAACTGGGACTAAACGTTAAGGAAAAACCAGAAACTATTCCCGAACTTACTAAAAAAATAGGAAATATTGATATTTTAGTTACTATGGGTTGTATTGGTGCTTGCCCGATTGTTCCTGCAAAAAAATATATCGCCTGGAATATAAAAGACCCTGCTGGAAAAGACATTGAAGTTTATCGAAGAATTAGGGATGAAATAGGAAAAAAAGTCGAAGAACTCAAAAAAAATAAATTTTAAACATATTAAAAAAGAGTGAATAGAAGTTATTTAATTTATACTTACTTTTAAAGCCATGATAAAACATTCAATAGCTTCGGTATATCGATTAAGCATCACTAAGTTAGATCCTTTACATACCCAAGATAAAGAATAGTTGGATTCAACTCTACTGCTCTATCAAAACATTCATCTGCTTCTTCACATTTATCAATTTTACTTAATGAACTTCCCTTAAAAAACCAGAACAATGAATCGTTAGGATATAATTTAAGGGCCTCACTGCAATATTCAATACATTCATTAGGATTTGAATTAGCTAATGCCCCCGCTTTACAGAGCCATAAACTAACATGGTTTGGATCTAATTCTAGAGCTTTATCAGAACATTCAACAGCGTCTTCATATTGCTTAAGGCTAATAAAAACAACACCTTTGAATACCACTGCATAAGTATAGTTCGGATCCGCTTTTAGGGCTTCTTCATAACAGGCAATGGCGTTTTCATACTGCCCGCGGTTGTAAAAGTAAGTTCCATTGTCATAATATTCAATTGCCCTTTCACTACGATTAATTTTTGAAAGTGCCAAGTTTTTAGTAAGCATTATTCTTGGATATTTGGGATCCATTTCCAAAACTTTATCATAACATTCAACAGCCTTCAAATAGCTTCCGTTGTTATAGTACTCTTTTCCTTCTTCGTACAATTCATCAGTCGTTTTTGAATCATTATTTATTGCAAAACAGGTATTCATAATAAAAAGAATTGAAAATAGTATTAAAACCCCCTTTAATTTCAAATTTACCACCAAAATATTTTTTAGACCTATAAATCTTAATTTTATAGTCTTATTAATTTATCGGTTTGAATTCAACAAAAATATTCGCTTAAAAATCAAATTAAATCAACTGAATAAATTATTTACATTTAAATATTTGATTATATGGTACATAACTGGAAATAAAGGATTAATAATTAATTTATTTTATTATTAACTTTTTTAAAGCGTCCGATCCAAATAAAAACAAATATATACTATTTTTTAGATAAAAGTTAGGGTCATTAAAAATAATGATATGGTGGTTAACAGCATGTTTGACGTTAAAAAGCTAATTTTACTCGGACTAGTGGTAAGTTTGGTTGCATTTTCAGGTTGCACCGAAGATCAAGCTTCTGCTAAAGGTTCAATGACTATGACAGAAGGTATTTTGGTTGTTGGAACAGACCCAACATTCCCCCCATTTGAAGAAAAAAACGCGGATGGAGAACTCGTAGGTTTTGACATTGATTTGATGAATGCCCTTGGAGAAAAAATGGGCATAGAAATTCAGTTTGTTGAACAGCCTTTTGATGGCATTATCCCTGCATTAAAAGCAGAAAAATTCGACTGTATCATCTCTGCAGTTACAATTACGGATGACAGAGCAAAAGAAGTAGCTTTCACAAATTCATACTTTGATGCGGCACAAGTTATCGCTGTTTTAATTGATGACGATAGTGTTCAAAGTGTAGATGATTTAGCTGGAAAAGTTGTTGCAGCACAGCTTGGAACAACAGGAGAATACGAAGCTCAACACTACGCTGAAGAATTAGGATTTGAAATAAAATCATACGAAGTAATGGCTGATGCATTTATCGACATGGAAAATGGAAGAGTTAACGCAGTTGTTACTGATGATGGTGTTGCTCAAAGATTCCTAGATACAAAACCGGGAGTTTACAAAGTTGTTGGAGAACCAATGACTTCTGAAAGCTACGGTCTTGCAGCAAACTTGGATAACCAAGAATTAATCGATGCACTCAATAATGCATTAGCAGAAGTAAAAGAAGATGGCACATACGATGAAATCTACGCAGAATGGTTTGATAACTAAACCATTTTTCTCTTTTATTTCAGGTCAATAAAATTTAAATAAGATATAAAGTTTTTATTTTGTATAATGTTAAGGTGAATCATATATGGCTCAGTCAATCTTGTCACAGTTTAATTTGGAGCTATTTATTAAGATAATTCCTCAATTAATCGATGGATCCATATTGACCATTAAAATAACTGTTTTTTCGATAATCATCGGATTATTTTTGGGTACAATTCTTGGAATGGGCAGAATTTCGTACAATATTGTTTATAGATACATTTCTTCGTTTTACATCGAATTTGTAAGAGGAACTCCGCTTTTAGTACAGATTATGATTATTTATTTTGGACTTCCGTCCTTTGGAATAAATTTAAGCGCATATACTGCAGGTATTTTAGCCCTCGGGTTAAATAGTGGCGCTTATGTTGGAGAAATTATAAAAGCTGGAATCTTGTCAGTTCACGTTGGACAGATGGAAGCTGCAAGAAGCCTTGGGATGAATTATGCGCAAGCCATGAGATACATAATCTTACCACAGGCATTTAGAAACGTTCTTCCAGCAATTGGAAACGAATTTATATTACTATTAAAAGATTCGTCACTTTTATCCGTAATCGCCATTGTGGAATTAACAAGGGTTGGAAAACAAATATACAGCAGTACGTACAATGCTTGGACCCCCCTCTTAGGAGTTGCTTTATTTTACCTAATCATGACTCTTCCGTTGAGTAAACTAGTACAACATATTGAGAACAGGTGGAAAATTGATAGAAATGGTTAATATCCACAAAAAATTCAAAGAGGCCCATGTTTTAAAAGGGGTCGATTTAAAAGTAGCTAAAGGAGAAGTTTTGGTAATCGTGGGCCCAAGTGGTAGTGGAAAATCCACACTTCTTAGATGCATTAATGGGCTTGAAAAAATTACTGAAGGCCATATGTACTTTGAGGGGGATGACATAACCGATAAAAAAGTCAATATTAATAAAATAAGACAAAAAATCGGTATGGTATTCCAACAATTTAATTTATTTCCACATTTAACGGTTTTGGATAACATCACATTTGCTCCGAGAAAGGTTTTGAAAGTTTCAAAAAAAGAAGCAGAAACTTTAGCGATGGAGTTATTAAAAAAAGTGGGTTTAGAAGGAAAAGAAAATCAATACCCGATACAACTTTCCGGCGGACAGCAGCAAAGAGTGGCAATTGCACGTGCTCTTGCAATGAAACCTGATGCAATGTTATTTGATGAACCGACTTCTGCACTAGACCCTGAACTCGTAAAAGAAGTACTTGATGTTATGAAACAGCTTGCTTACGAAGGAATGACGATGGTTGTTGTAACTCATGAAATGGGTTTTGCAAAAGAAGTAGGTGACAGGCTTATTTTTATTGATAATGGCCAGATTTTAGAAGATGGAGATCCTGCAGAGATATTTAGCAATCCAAAACATGAAAGGACTAAAAATTTCTTTGGAAAAATTCTTTCACATAATTAAAAACTTAAAAATAAAATTAATATTTTTTTGAATGATATTCTGATATTAAAACAACTAGATCTGAAAGTTCTGCGTCTGTTTTTAGACCATAAGGATTGTAGTGAACTCTTGAAACTTTAAATCCATTTTCTTTTAAGTTATCCATAATATCGTTTACTGGAGGAACCAGTTTTTTTATAAAACTACAGAGTTCGTGTATGTCAAAACATCCGACTTGCTCAATTTCTGATTCTTTTGAAATCAACTCTAAGATATCTACTGCTCTTTTTGAATAATTTCTGTTTTTTGCAGTTTCAAGCGAATTTTGAACTATATCTTTATCTGAAATTTCACCTAAATAGAATGAACCTGCATATCCTTTTTCATAACCTTCTTCAAATGCTTTAAACGATTTTTGCTCACTATCCTGCCTAATGTAACCTAAATTTTCAATTGCAGAATCGGCTTTTCCAGCTCCCCGTTCTGTAACCATGAAGGTTCTTGCATAGTGATCCGTTACATGTGAAAATATCGGTTTTAATCCAATATCATATTTTGAAGCCATTTTTACGGCATATCCAATCATTAACCGTACTGCCAGTTCTTTATCGCCCTTTAGAGGTATTGCATTGTATTTTCGAATACAAGTTTTCCGGTATGCGCCACACAAAACAGCAGTATCTGTTGCAGTCATACACAAAAGACCACCTTTTGTAAGACTTGCCCTGATTCCACTGTCCAAATACGGAACTGGAGAACCAAAAGGATCCAAATCAACTACATTAAATACCTTAAAGTTTTTTGAAAGGAGTACATTTGCATCTTCATGAAATACTTCAACATTTTCGAGTTCATTTAGTTTTAAATTTTCTTTTATCATCTTTACGGCACTTGGATTGATATCTCCAATTGATACCTTTAAATCTCCGTTAAATTCCAATTCATTTGCGTATCTAATCCCTCTTGCACCGCTGCCGCCAAGAGGATCGCACATTAAAAATTCATCTCTTTTAAAATTATCCAGAAATGATTGTACAACTGAAACAGAAATATTACGGTTAGTTTCCATCACCGGATTGTAAAATACAGTATCTTTTTTTGATAGTGTTGATTCCTCTGGAACCATCAGTTTTGTCTCGCCTTCACTAATTATTTTCATTCACTTCACCAGCAAATCTCCATAAATATCCGTTTTTGAGCTTATTTATATAATTAAAGCTCGAAATTCGTATCGATAATGATATATACTAATCGTACTAATCCTATGATAAAGACATAATATAATACTAGTTATAAATACCCTGTTAATATTGTGATTTGGGCGGTATTTGGGTATCGCAATATTAACCATTTTATTAATTATTTGGCTTACTCTCTTTTTAGGTGGTTCAATGATAGCTAATTCGAAATATGCTGATTTCAAAATAAATGTTGTCAAAAGAAGTGGCAATGAAGAATTATTCAACGTTAACAAACTTGTAAAATCCCTTTTGAATTCCGGAGTAGATTACGAAAATATAGATGCGATATTATCAGAAATCTATAGTAAAGTTTACAATGGAATGTCTACAGACGACTTAAAAACAATTCTCTACAAAACTTTAAAAGAATATGACAAAAAAACGGGCAAAAGTTACTCCAAAAAATATATGTCTGAAAACTGTTTAAAAATCAGAACTTCAGAAAAAGAATTTGAACCATTTAATAAAGAAAAGATTGTAAAAGCGCTGATTCAGGAAGCTGGTGCTGATATAAAGACTGCTGAAAGAATAGCGGTAGAAGTAGAATCAGAAGTTAAAAATTTAACTGTAAATTATTTAACTGCTCCAATGATTCGTGAAATTGTAAATACAAAACTTATTGAACACGGATTAGAAGAATTCAGGCACAAACACACAAGACTCGGAATTCCTGTTTACGATATTGTAAAATTAATCGAAAGAGGATCCAAAGACAATGCAAACCTCATGCACAACCCTGAAAGCATTCACAAATGGGTTGCTGACGAAACCATGAAACAGTTTGCACTCTTAAACGTATTTCCAAAATATATTGCAGATTCCCATATGAAAGGGGATATTCACCTCCACGATTTAGAATATGCTGCAGTTAGAACTGTTTGCTGTCAGCACGACCTTAGAAACTTCTTCAAACACGGTTTAAAAGTAGACGGTACTGGAAGACACACCAGTGTTTCAAAACCTGCAAAACACCCTGACGTTGCATTGCAACATGCTGCAAAGGTTTTAAGTGCGGCTCAGTGTGAAATGTCCGGTGGACAGTCAATAGATGAATTTAACATCTGGCTTGCACCATACATGAGAGGACTCGACTATAATGAAGTAAGACAGCTCATGCAGTTATTCATCTATGAAATGAACCAGATATATGCTGCAAGAGGCGGTCAAGTAGTATTCAGTTCAATTAACCTTGAATTAGAAGTTCCAGAATTTTTAAAAGGCGAAGATGCGATAAAAGCAGGCAAAGTTGTTGGAGCTTACGAAGAATACGATTACGAAGTTAAATTAATTGCAGAAGCACTTGTAGATGTTTTGATGGATGGTGATGCATACGGAAAACCATTTTTATTCCCCAACGTCATCTTCAAACTGAGAGAAAATGCATTTAAAGATGAAAATAAAGATTTAATGATAAAAATACATGAATTAAGCGCTAAATGGGGACTTCCTTACTTCATAAACATGCTTGCAGATTATCAATATGGAAATACCAATGCAATGGGATGCAGAACCCGATTGAGCGGTGAATGGGGTAATTCCATTGAAGAAAGTTCGCTCAGAACTGGAAATATGCAATGGTATACATTGAACCTTCCAAGAATTGCTTACGAAGCTGATGGTGATGACGGAAGATTATTTGAGATACTTGACGAAAAATTAAGTCTCGCAAAACATGCTTTAGAGATAAAACATGATATTTCCAAAAGAAGACTCTACCATGATAACGTTTTACCATTCTTAACACAGGAGTTCGATGGAGAACAGTATTACCGATACGATAGCACAACGAAAACTTTCGGATTCGTTGGTTTAAACGAACTCTTAAAGTACCACGTTGGAAGTGAACTTCACGAGTCACCTGAAGCCCTTGCCTTCGGTATAAAAGTAATTTCACACATCAGAAAATACGCTGATGACTTGAAAAAAGAAACAGGACTTAGGTGGACAGTAACGCAAACTCCTGCTGAGAGTACTGCTGGAAGATTTGCAAAATTCGACCATAAGTATTACCCTGAAGAAACAAAATCTGTAGTAAATGGCGATTTAAGCGATTTAAGCAGCATTTATTACACTAACTCGTCACACGTTAAAGTAAATGCAGACGTTACTTTAGGTGAAAAGGTAAACATTGAAGAAAAATTCCACGAACTCTGTAACGGTGGACATATTGGACACTTCTGGAATGCTGAAGCTTACGCAAACCCCGAAGTTTTAATGGATATAACCAGAAAAATGACAAAAACAGACATTGGATTCTGGACATACACGAAAAACTTGAGTATCTGTGAAAAATGCAGTCTTGCAATGAGCGGATTAAAAGATAACTGTACAGGATGCGGAAGTGAAAACGTAGAAAAATTCTCAAGAATTACCGGATACTTACAAAACGTTTCAAACTGGAATAAAGCAAAGCAAAGAGAATTAATCGATAGAAAAAGCACCCTTCCTGGAAGAAAAGTTTAACTTTTTTTTAAATTTTTTTTATTTTTTTTAAATTTTTTTGTTGGTTTTTATAAAATTTTAAATACTTTTGAAGATATATTCCAGACTAATCTAAGATAATAAAGGTGTTTTAATGAAAGCTATCTGTGTACTCAGTGGAGGACTCGATTCCGCGGTAACTTCGCTAGTTGCAAAATCAGAAAACTACGATATTACGACAGTTACGTTTAATTACGGGCAGATGGCATTAAATCAAGAAATAAAATCTGCTGAAAAAATATCAGAGATTTTAAACGCCGATCACCACGTAATTGATATTAATTTTGTAAAAGAATTCAGTAAAAGTGGATTAAATACGGGAAACATCCCCGAACCTGAAAAAGAAGATCTTGATGATTTTGAAAAATCCGAAAAGACCATGAAAGCTGTATGGGTTCCAGCAAGAAACATGATCATGTTTTCGATCGCATCAGGATTTGCAGAAGGAATTGACGCTGAAAAGATATTTTCTGGATTAAACAGGGAAGAAGGAGTAACTTTTCCAGATAATACTCCAGAATTTATTGAAAGATTTAATAAAAGCCTAGAATATGGTACATTAAATAAAGTTAAAATGGTTGCACCATTGTATGAATTAAATAAACCTGAAATTGCAAAATTAGGAAAGGAACTTGAATTAAAACTTGATTTAGAAGTTATAAAATACAGTTATTCATGCTACAGGGATAACGGGGAAGATTATTTACACTGCGGAACTTGCGAGAGCTGCATGAGAAGAAAAAGAGCATTTAAAGAAGCAGGTATAGTTGATCCTACAAAATATCTCGTTGAATAGTGAAAAAATGATCGTAATTCCAAGATACACAATAATTAAGGAAAAAGCATCCAGTAGAATACCGGAAATCCTTGATAATCTTAACTTAAAAAATCCCCTCGTAATTACGGGTAAAAATACTAAAAAATACAATAAAGACTTCGATTTTATTTACTACGACGAGATTGAAACCTCAGATTTAGAAAATATAAAAAATTATGCAAACGATTATGATTCCATAATGGGAATAGGTGGTGGAAGGCCAATAGATATAGGAAAATTGATTGCGCACAAATCAAAAAAGCCTTTTTTGAGTGTTCCAACAACTGCGTCAAATGACGGGATTGCATCCCCAATCGTTTCATTAACACAGCCTTCATACATGACAGAAGCTCCAATTGCAATAATTGCAGATATTGGTATAATAAAAAAATCTCCAAAAAAACTTCTTTCTGCAGGTATGGGTGACATCGTGTCAAACATCACTGCGGTTTTGGACTGGGAACTTGGAAAAATTGAAAAATCTGAAAAATACAGTGATAGCTCAGGTATTTTTTCTAAAACTATTGCTATTGAACTTATGGATTATGTTTTAAACTCAAATTTAGAAGAATATCCGAAAAAACTCGTAAAAGCACTCATTGGAAGCGGAATTTCGATTGCAATTGCTCACTCTTCAAGGCCTGCATCAGGAAGCGAACATCTGTTTTCACATGCCCTTGACATTATGAAAGAAAAATATGATATTGATACAGATTCTTTACACGGGGAACAGTGTGGAGTTGGAACTCTTGCAATTGCTCAAATCTACTTTGAAGAAAAAAAACTCGACATTGAAACGTTTGAAATGATTAAAAAGTCATTAAAAGCAGTTGATGCGCCAATTACTGCAAAACAACTCGGTTTTGATGATGAAATTGTAATTGAAGCACTTTCTTCTGCGCATGCACTTAGAAACAGGCACACAATTTTAAGAAACGGTATCTCAAAAACAGAAGCGAGAAAAATTCTTGAAAAATCTGAAATCATTTAATTTTTAATTATTTACTATTTTTAAAATTAAAAAAAATAAAATTTACAATTTTTTCATTGCAATATCAATTGCATTCATAGTTTTTTCTAAAACTTCATCGTTGTGTTTTATCGATGTAAAGCAGCATTCAAATTGGGAAGGAGCTACAAATACGCCATTTTCCAAAAGCGTGTAGAAATATCTCATGAATTTTTCAGTATCGCTTGATTTTGCATCTTCGTAAGTTACTACTTCTTTTTCATTGAAGTAAATCTGGAATATTGAAGCTACATTGTAAACTTTTGTAGAAACATTGTATTTTTCAGCAGTTTCTCTTAAGAAATTGGATAAAATATCTGCTTTTTTAGTTGTTTCCTTGTAAAATTTATCATCAAGATTTTTAAGTGTTTCAATTCCGGCGGTAACTGAAACCGGGTTTCCGTTAAAGGTACCTGCTTGATAAATCTGTCCACTTGGTGAAAACTGTTCCATATATTCTTTTTTACCAGTTATTGCACCAATTGGAAATCCACCACCAAGAATTTTACCGATAGTTGCAAGGTCTGATTTTATTCCAAAGTATTCCTGAGCACCACCTTTTGAAAGCCTGAAACCAGTAATAACTTCATCGAATATTAGAAGTATTCCATTTTCTTCAGTGATTTCCCTTAAAAACTGTAAATATCCGTCCTGTGGTAAAATACAACCAACATTTCCCATTACAGGTTCAAGGATGATACATGCGATTTCATCCTTGTTTTCAGAGATTACTTTTCTTACCGCATCTTCATCGTTAAATGGAATTAAAAGCGTGTTTTTTGTAGTGTCTTCTGGAATTCCTGGTGAATTTGGAGCTCCGTGTGTTAAAGCACCACTACCTGTTTTTACAAGCACGTAGTCGTGAGCACCGTGGAACGCACCTTCAAACTTGATGATTTTATCTCTTCCAGTAACACCTCTTGCAAGCCTTATTGCGCCCATGGTAGCTTCCGTTCCAGAATTTACAAATCTAACCATTTCTGCGCAAGGGATTCTATTTATTACTTCTTTTGCAAGCGTAATTTCTTTTTCGCTTGGAACTCCGTAAGCAGTTCCCAAATCCATTTGGGATTTTACAGCATTTAATATGTTTTCGTTTGCATGACCCAAAACCATCGGCCCGTATGCTAAACAGTAATCAATAAATTCGTTTCCGTCTTCATCGTACAAGAAACAGTCTTTTGCAGATTTTACAAAAAATGGAAATGGCTTAAATGACCTTACAGGGCTATTTACTCCCCCAACAAGGTATTTTTTCGATTCTTCAAATAGTTCTTTTGATCTATCCATTTTGAGATTTAATTCCACAAAATCACCTTAAAATACTCCGTTATACGTTATTACCCAGAATACTAACCATATAAAGAAAAATGGAACTACTCCGCTTCCCATCCATTCTTTCTGGTTCATACTTTCTCTTCCAAATATCATTGAAGCGATATTTCCAGTAATGATTAATGCGATTAACATGAATCCAAATGATGCAATGCCGCTAAATGCACCTAAACCAAATGTATATACATAGTTTGTGAGGTACCCGAATGCTGCACCAAATATTGCGTGAAAAATTGAAACTTTTGCGTCTAATTGCATAAATTACACCTATTCTTTTGATATATCGAGTAAAACATAAGATTTAATTTTTTCTTTAGGTCTTTTGCTATCCGTATATGTATAATCTAAAATTACATCTACTTCATCATTTACATAAAAATTGCGGTTAGTAAGTACAGAGTCATTAACCTCGAGTAAAAAAGCAAATTTTCGCTTTGTTTTTAGCGACCCTTTGTCGATTAATAATTCTTCTTCTTTGAAAACAGGTTTAATCTTTGAATAATGCATAGTACCCCAAAAATAAAAAAATTATTTTAAATATGATTGGTACTTATCATATTTATTTCTTAGTTTTTTCTTAGATTTTCTATTTCATTTCGGAAACTGCTCTGTCGAACTCTTCCTGAATTTCTAATGAAGGTTCTTTATCAATTAAACTTACAACTATAATCATTATTGTTGCGAGCAAAAATGCTGGAACGATTTCGTATAAATCAAATATTCCACCGCTCAAGTTTTTCCAGAGAATTACCATAAATCCGCCGGAAAGTAAACCTGCAAGAGCACCATTTCTAGTCATTCTCTTCCAGTATAATGAAAGCAATATCACTGGACCAAATGCACCACCAAATCCTGCCCATGCGTATGAAACAAGCCCCATAACGCTGCTTCCAGGAACTATTGCAAAGTAGTAAGCTATTGCCGCCACAGCAATTACTGCAAACCTGCTTATCCATAAAAGCTCTTTTTGACTTGCATTTTTATTTAATAATGCATAAATATCTTCAGTAACTGCCGAAGCAGTAACTAAAAGCTGTGAATCTGCAGTACTCATGATAGCTGCTAAAACACCTGCCAAAAATACCCCTGCAATAAGACTTGGGAATAATCCTTGTGCCATTGCCATGAATACATGCTCTGGATCATCAAGCGGTGCTCCAAGAGCTACTGCACCAATCATTCCAACAAGAACTGCCATGAAAAGACTGATTACAACCCAGGTAGTCGCAATTCTTCTTGCTTTTGGAACTTTATCAGCTGATTGAATTGCCATAAACCTTACAAGGATGTGTGGCATTCCAAAGTATCCAAGACCCCATGCAAGAGCTGATGCAAGCCCCATTGCACCAAGAGCTTCTCCATCGAGATTTGTAAATGGATTTATGTAATCTGGACTTATTGAATTCCAAGCATTCATTGTAGCGTCAATTCCGCCCATGTGGACAATACCCATGATTGGAATTAAGAATATTGCAATAAACATGAGGGAACCTTGTATAAAGTCAGTCCAGCTAACTGCAAGGAAACCGCCGAGGAATGTATAACCAATAATTACTAAAGCACCTATTGTAACTGCGAGAGTATAATCTACTCCAAATACAAGATTGAACAATTTTCCGCCCGCAACTAATCCTGAAGACGTGTACAATAAGAAAAATAGCATAATAAAAAACGCTGAAACAATTCTTAACATTTTAGACTGATCCCTAAACCTGTTTTCCAAGTAAACAGGTATTGTAATAGAATCTTTTGCAATTTCTGTGTATCTTCTAAGCCTTTCTGCAACGAACTTCCAGTTTAGGTAAGTTCCTATTGCAAGACCAACTCCTATCCATATTTCACTCATTCCAGAAAGATATGCAACTCCCGGAAGACCCATTAAAAGCCAACCGCTCATGTCTGAAGCTTGCGCACTTAATGCCGCAACCCAGCTATTTAATTTTCTACCACCAAGCACATAATCGCTTATAGTTTCGTTTCGCCTGTAGAAATACATACCCACGCCCATTACCACGAGCAAATAGAGCATGAAGATCAAAACGATACTCAAATTTTCAGATACCATAACTTCAACTCCATTGGAAAATCACACCGCAATGCGAAATCCTATTTGGTAATACTTACCCAAATATCTCGATTATGGTATATACAAATTTTGAAACGTTTTTTTAGTTGACGACTAAAAATGATTAAAAAATTAAGAAAAACACTCAAAAAACTCTGAAAATTACAAAATTGATTAAAAATATGTAAAAGTTATTTTTTATTGAATATGTAATCGATATGTTCGCTTTCGAATGGTTTCGTGATAAGACTTACTGCCATTACAACGAATATCGGTGCAATCATTGCTAAAGAACCAACTGCAGGCATGTAAACGCTGTTTACTCCAAAGTAGCATGCTCCACCAAGCATGATTGCCAGTGCAGATGTGATTCCTGCCCATACTCCTTCTTTTGTAGTTCTCTTCCAGTATAATCCCAAAAAGTACGGGGCCAAAAGACATCCTGATACTAAACCCCATGAAAGAGCCATTAATGAGAGAACATAGCTGTTTGGAACTATTGCAAGTACGAATGACAGTGCAACGAATAAAACGCATAATAATCTCATCAATATCATCGTGTTTTTATCGGATAAATCAGGTTTTAATCTTCCTTTTACAAAGTCTATTGAAACAACAGAACTTGAAGCAAGTACTAATGATGCTAAGGTAGACATTGAAGCTGAAATTACGAGTACGAGAATTAATGCTGCAACCCAGTCAGGAAGCGCAATTTCCATTATTTTTGGAACTATCATATCAGGGCTTGTTAAGCCCGCTGCAACTTTTGAAGCGGCGTCAGGATAGAAAAGTCTACTTACGGTTCCAATATATGCTGCACCAAAAGTAATGATAAATGCAAATGCTGTTGAAACCCATTTTGCAGAAACTGCTGCTTTTTCACTTTTTATCGTGTAAAACTTGTGTATCATCTGCGGAAGACCCCAGCTACCAATACTTGTGAGCAAAGCAAGTCCAATTATTGGAATAAAGCTCGCTTCACTTATTGGAGATACTAAAATTGGATCTATTGAACTTAAATTCGATAGCATTCCGGAAAATCCTCCAACTTCAGGGTTGCTACTTAAAAAGAATACCATTAAAAGTACCCCGATTACCATGATACAGCCCTGGACAAAGTCTGCGAGTGTTGCTGCAATAAATCCTCCAAAATACAGGTATATCGCAGTTAATGCTGCCATTAAAATATATGCATTCATTGGAGATATCCCGAATCCTTCAAACAGGAAATTTAAACCTTTATAAATAGATGCAGAATATGGAACTAAGAAGAAAAATATGATGAACGCAGTTAATGATTCCAAATTCTTGCTTTTATACCTTTTTTCCAAAAAACTCGGCATTGTTGAAGCGCCTAGTCTTTGTGTCATTTCTCTTGTTTTTTTACCAAGAACCTGCCATGCTAAAAAACTTCCAATAATCGTGTTTCCAACAACTATCCACATTGTTGGGATTCCAAAACTCCAACCCATTTTTCCAGCAAAACCGATAAAAATAACCGCTGAAAAGTAAGCTGTACCGTATGAAAATGCAGACATCCAAGGGTTTACGTTTCTCCCCCCCAGTAAAAAGTCAGAAACTCCTTTTATCCTTTTTTTCGTTACCGTTGCTATTCCTATAATCATAGTAACATAAATCGCCAAAAACAAATAGTGCCACATGGTTAACCTCTAAAACTTTGATAACATTTGAAAAAATCGTTAAAATTCAACAATATCCATTCATATTTTATGGCATTTTTATTTAAATTTATCTAATTTTTGAAAAAAGAGTAAAAATAGGTAAAACATTTAAATATTTAAAATAATTAATTTGAATAGTATTTTTCAAGTGGAGGAACTACTTGTTTCTTTCTTGACATCATTCCGTCAATAAATATACTTTTTCCATCCAATTTAAGTTCAAATGCGGTTTCGAAAGACGACTTGTTTCCTGCAACTAAAATTTCACTTCCTTCTTTCATAATGTCAGTTACAAGGAATATTATCATGTCATATCCTTCTTTTTCAACTTTTTCGTTCATTAAATTTTGAATTGCCTCTTTTTTGGATGCAACTTCGGATATATCGATTACTTCAGCTTGACCAATACCAACCTTTTTATTATTCATATTAAATTCCTTGTAATCAATATTTAAAATTTCTTCGGGAGTCATTTTACCAACAGTTGATTTTGCAGTTAGCATTTCCATTCCGTATGCAGCAATATCAGAAATTCCTGCAATTTTTGCTAATTTTTCCGCGAGTTCCTTATCGAGGGGTGTTGCTGTAGGCGATTTAAAGAGTAATGTATCTGAAAGGATTGCTGAAAGTAAAATCCCTGCAATGTCTGCTTTTAATTCCTTGTTTTTTGCACCGATAATATCGAGTATTCCTCTGAAATAAAGCTCAGAAATAACGGTTGCAGTTGATCCAACTGGTTTTGAAAGGTAGATAATTGGCTCAGTTGTTGAAATACCGATTTTGTGGTGGTCGATAATCCCAATTAATTTTCCGTTGTCAAAATCATCGAGGTTTTGGGACTTTTCTGCGTGATCTACCAAAAATAATTCTTTTCCTTCTGCTGTTTTAATTAATTCTGGTTCCATTAATCCAAATCTCTTTAAAATAAACTGTGATTCTGGATTTAATTCTCCAAGTCTTGCAGGAAATGCATCTAAGAAATATGCAAGTGCTATTGCAGAACAGATACTATCTGAATCCGGATTTTTGTGGCCTACAACGTACATCATTTATATCACCAAAAATTGAAAATTTAATGATTTTTATAATATCTAAGCCGGGAAAGACTATAAATACATAATGGTACTTATTAAAACTACCTCCAATTAACCGACCTACATGGAGCTTGTGAATACTCTCGCTGTGATAGCGGGTTCGAAATTGGAGTAACAAGACTTTAATCGGATTTTTGGGCGAGTTGTAAGAGTTGGTAGGGTCCTTACTGTGATCACAATACAGCAAAAATTCGTACATTTACTCTCGACATAGGGTTATCTGACCGACATGGTATATTCCAAGGATGAAAGTTGGTGTTAATGTCGAGGGACACTTTTTCAAAAATTATGAAAATAAAATAGAACTAAAAAATTACGGAATGCTATTTTAAGGATGTTTTAGTAGCTTTATCAAATGGATTTCTCCTCATTGCAAGAGAAAACAGATATGGATAATTGTTTTTCAAATATTTCATGTAATTTACCCATTCTATTGTTATTAACTGATATGAACGAACCATATCTCCGTTTAAATGCATTATGTCATTTTTTGAACTTTCATGCAAATTTTCACGACTTTCAAGCTCTTCCAAAAGGTGAAAAACCGCTCTAAGTAGGTCAGTAAAATGTTCGTGCTCCATTAGATTTGGATTTTCCAAAAGTCTCATTAAAAACTCTTTATTTTTTGATAAAAATTCATAAATTTCCAAAATATCTTCTTTTGAAGCATCTAAGATATAATCTCTATTTTTGGCGTAATTTAGCGCATTTTTAAAGTCTTCTTCTGACCATGAATCTGTAACTTTTAATTTACTTCCGATTTCTTCGATATGGGGATCGATTTTCGAGAAATATTTTAAAGATTTAGTTCCGGTTTCACTAAAAAATGTGCCGATAAGTATGTTTAACTTTTCAAGTCTCGCACTTTTATCCATGTCGCTTAAAATTCCAGAAATTACTACAGTGATTAAGAATACCTGGATTGGAACAAACGCTATTTTTCCAAAAAACGAATTTATTATTCCCCAATAATCATTGAATACTGCATACTGGACGACATACATTAATATCGAAGCAACTAATGCAGATACCCAAAATATTTTGTGCTGTTTTGTTTTCATAGATATCGCTTGGATTGATTTTTTAGTTTTATAAAAGTGTAATTGTTAATTTTCAATATATGAATATATACCCATTTTAAAAATATTTGTTTAAGTATCTAAAAAAGAAACATACTACAGTTTTGAAAATTAATAAAATAAAAAATATTATTTTTTATGTTTTAGCATTTCTGAACCTTTTTCAGTAATATTGTATCCATCCCCTAGTTTTGAGATGTATGCTGACTTTTCCAATTCGTCTAGATATTTTTCGACCTTTTTAAAGCCAATATCTTCTAAAATCATTTCATATCTATCAATAGATTCTTTGCATGGGCTGTTATATACATTGTACAAAGTTTCAACGTATTCTTTGATAACTTCGTCATTCAATTTAAAAAATCCTTTTTCTAGATCGAATATTAATTCTTTTACTGATTCTCTATCTTCGCCATAATGTTTCAATTTATGTTCTATGTACAATTTTTCAATTTCTTCTAATGACAGTACATTTCCTTCAAATGCTGAAAGAAGGTTTAACTGAAATCTATTTAAGTCCCCAGTTTCAGGTTTGACCATCATATCCCCCCAGATAGTTTACAATAAAATTATTTTTTGTAAGGCTATAAATATGTGCAAGCCCGATTTAAACATAGTATTGAAATTAGGCAGTTTGCATTCTGGTGATTTTATGAAAATTTATTTTGCAACAGGAAATCAAAACAAAGTTGACGAAGCAAAAATTATATTAAAAGACGTTGATTGTGAAATCGAACAGATTGAAGTTCCTTATGCGGAAGTTCAAGGAAGAATTGAAGAAGTTTCTGCATTTGGGGTTTTAGAAGTTTTTGAAAAATTCAATAGGCCAGTTATTGTTGAAGACAGTGGATTTTTCATCGAAAAATTAAACGATTTTCCGGGAACCTATTCAAAGTTCGTTCAAGAAAGCCTCGGGAACGAAGGGATTTTAAAACTGTTAGAAAATGAAAGTAACAGAAACGCGTACTTTAAAACAGTTATCGGCTACTATGATGGCGACAATATAAAATTATTTACTGGAATTGTAAAAGGAACTGTTTCAAATGAAATTAAAGACGGTGGATTTGGTTTTGCTTACGATAGTATCTTTATTCCAGAAGGAGAAACTAAAACTTTTGCAGAAATGACTACTGAAGAAAAAAGCGAAATATCCCACAGAAAAAGAGCATTTTACGAACTTAAGAACTATTTAGAAACAAACTTGTAACTAGTGAAAAAATGAAAGCATTTGACATTATGAAAGCTTCCCAGATTGCCTGTTGCTTTGAGGTTGGAAGCTTTAAACCTGGAAACGTCCATAAAAATAGAGACTACGACGATATAAAATACCACCACTTTGTAAGCTCAGGAATTGCATTTGGAGATGTAATATACGAAGCCTGCCTTGAAAAAAATAATATCGGAAATTTTATTAAAAAAGGAGTAATTGAATCCAAAAAATGGTCTCCAACAAATGCAAACCTTGGAATAATAATGCTTCACATGCCAATTGCAATTGCCGCATCAAATCTCGATAAATTTAGCGAATCTGCATTGAAAAAAGAAACAGAAAAAATCATTAAAAACACGACTGTTCAAGATGCAATCGATGCGTATGATGCAATTGAAATCGCACTTGCTTTTGTTAATGCTCCTGAAAACGGGCCGGATTTAAAAAGTAAGGATGCTAAAGACGAACTTATTGAAAAAAATCTTACTCTTTATGATGTTTTTAAAATTTCGTCTACATGGGACAGCATCTCAAACGAATGGACCGAAAATTTTAAGATATCCTACAAAGGCCATAATTTAATAAATGAATACTATGAAGAATACAACAATATCAATATTGCAGTTACCAAAACATTTATCAATCTACTTTCAAACTATCCGGACACGTTGATTGCACGGAAAAAAGGTATTGAAGAAGCAAAAATGGTTTCAGAAAAAGCTAAAGAAGTTTTAAATAACTTCAATGAGAAATCAGTTTTGGAATTCGATAAATTTTTATCAAAAGATGGTAATAAGTTAAACCCCGGAACTACGGCAGATTTAATCGCATCTTCATTGTTAATATTTTTACTCGATAGAATCAGCAACGAAAAAACGATACTTTATTAAAAGGTGATTTTATGGATAAATACGATAAAATAATTGATTTAACCAAAAGAAGAGGATTCTTGTGGAATTCCTTTGAAATATACGGCGGTATTGCAGGATTTTTCGACTACGGGCCACTCGGTGCAATTTTAAAAAATAACGTCATAAATACGTGGAGAAAACACTACATCGTAAATGAAGGATTTTACGAAATAGATAGCCCAACGGTAACTCCTTACGAAGTTTTAAAAGCATCCGGACACGTTGAAAACTTTACAGACCCACTTGTAGAATGTAAAAGCTGTCTTGAATCATTTAGGGCTGACCACATCATCGAAGAAAATGTAGACGTTGATACTGAAGGAAAAACTTTACAAGAACTTCAAGAAATGATTGAAAAAAATAACATCAAGTGTCCAAAATGTGGTGGAGAATTTAAAGAAGTTAGCACATTTAATTTGATGTTTGCAACTTCAATTGGCCCGGGAGGAAAAAGAGCTGCATTTATGAGGCCAGAAACAGCTCAAGGTATCTTCATACAGTTTAAAAGAATAAGCCAGTTCTTTAGAAACAAGCTTCCATTTGGTGCAGTTCAGATTGGAAAAGCATACAGAAATGAAATTTCACCAAGACAGGGCGTTATTAGATTAAGAGAATTTACGCAAGCTGAAGGTGAATTTTTCATTGATTCAAGGAAAAAAGAGAACTTTGAGAAATTTGAAAGCGTAAAAGAGATAGTTTTACCATTACTCTCTGGTAAAAATCAAGAAAACGAATCACTAAGTGCTGAAGAAAAAATTGTCAGAATGAGTCTTTCTGATGCTGTTAAAAACGGAATAATCGCACACGAAGCAATTGCATACTACATTGCAGTTACAAAAAAGTTCTTGATGGAAATTGGAATAGATGAATCAAAATTACGATTCAGGCAGCACCTTCCAAACGAAATGGCACACTACGCGGCTGATTGTTGGGATGCAGAATTATATACTGATAGATACGGCTGGATCGAGTGTGTCGGTATTGCTGACAGGACCAACTACGATTTATTGGCCCACATGAAAAACAGCAGTGAAGATCTATCAGTATTTGTAGAACTTGACGAAGATAAAGAAATCGAAGTTTACGAAATCGAATTAAACTACAAATTAGTCGGTAGAACCTTTAAGGGCGATTCAAAAGTTTTAGAAGAGTCTTTAAAAGAATTAGACGACAAAAAAATGGAAGAATTGGTAGAAGCTCTCGAAACGGAAGGAAAATATGTTTTAAGTACTTGCAAAAGAGACTTTGAATTATTGAAAGAATATTTAACTGCTAAAAAAGTTAAAAAGACCGTTAAAGGAGAAAAAATAATTCCCCACGTAATCGAGCCTTCATACGGTATCGACAGGATTACCTACTGTGTTATGGAACATGCGTTCAAAGAAGATGAAGATAGAACCGTAATGGGCTTTTCAAATGCAGTTTCTCCGATAAAGGTAGGTGTTTTCCCACTTGTTAACAAAGAAGGAATGCCTGAAATTGCAATGGATTTGAAAAATAAATTAAGAGAAAACGGTTTAATTGCAGAATACGACGACAGTGGTGCAATCGGTAGAAGATACATGAGAATGGACGAGGTAGGAACTCCTTTCTGTGTAACTATCGATGGAGAAACTCTAACAGACAGTTCGGTTACCATCAGAGAAAGAGATTCAAGAGAACAGTTCAGAATCCCAATAAACGAAGTTGTACCGTACATTAAAGATAAACTAAATTAAAAATCCAATTTTCCTTTTTTGATAATTTCTAGAAAATTTTTAACTTCTAAATTATAGTTTTTTGAAACGATTTTTGGAATATCTAAAAACCCAATTACATTTTTAATTATATGAAAATCAGATGTTGCGACAAATTCGTATTGTTTAAGCTCGAAATCAACTTTTTTTGATAAAATAACTTCTCCAGAAATTGAATATTTTTCCATTAAATTCCTCGTTATTTTTGAAATTTCACCGCTTTTGCTAGTCTGTTCATCATAATATACATCAAAATTATTCAGATTTAAATTCAACATACTTTTTAAAATAATTTCAACTGTTTCTTCAGATTTTTCGGTTAATTTGTATCCTTTTTGATATTTTAAATCACGAATTACATCATCTTCGCAAAATATCGCTACCCCATCGATTAACGAGTCTAAAGTTATCAAAACATTAAAACCATCGATTGCAATAGATTTTGATTTAGAAATTTCAGTTAAATCTGTTCTTTTTTTATTTACAATTTCCAAATGGTCGTCAGAAAATACGCACCGCCCAAAAAAGTTTCTTTCAAAACTATTTAAGCCGTAGTGGTTTGTAATAAAATCTAAAGCGGATTTTTTTCGGTAATTTCGATTTAAAAGATATTTTAAGTCCTTATAAGTTTCAAAAAATGGGTTCATAAAATCGCCCTTATTGTTTAATTAAAAAGTAAAAATAACTTAATTTTTTGACATTTTCTGTTTTAACGAATTAAAAGAACAATACATCGACATTGCTATTTTAGCAAGTTTTATTTTTAAATTAAATCCTTTTCCACCAAGTTCTTTTGAAACATCTTTTAATAGTGTAGGAATATCAAGATTCTGCGGACATGCCTTAACGCATTTACCGCAACCCGTACAAAGTCCGGCGTGAGACTCTTCACCACCCATAACCCCGCCTAATCTTGCAAGGTATAAAAATCCGGTCTTTTTATCGTTAAATATACTTTTTTCGTTGTACATTGAAAAGCATGCCGGAATATCTACTCCAAATGGGCAGGGCATACAGTATCCACAACCAGTGCAATTTATTTTCATTAATTCTCGATAAACTTCTTTTACTTTATTATAAATTCCCAATTCGTCGTTTGAAATGGAATCTGGAGTGGTTTCGCTCGCAACTTTTAAATTTTCTTTTACTTGGGATTCTTCATTCATTCCAGAAAGAACACATGTAACTTCCGGATGATTTAAAACCCATCGCAGTGCCCAATCCGCAGGCGTTCTTTTAATTTTGTAATTATTAAAAATTTCTTCTGCATCTTTTGGTACTTTTTTTGAAAGATTTCCGCCCCTCAAAGGTTCCATGATAAATACGCCGAGCCCTTTTGATGCCGCATATTTTAAACCTTCAGTTCCTGCCTGATTTTGTTCGTCTAAGTAATTATGCTGTATCAAACAGGCATCCCAATCATAAGAATCAATTATTTCCTTGAAAGTTTCAGTATTGTCATGGTAAGAAAAGCATGCGTATTTTATTTTTCCGCTCTTTTTAGCTTCATCTAAAAACCTTAAAACACCGAGATCTTTCATTTTTGCCCAGCTGTCTTTTGAAAGGCTGGGATAAAATAGTAATCGATAAAATCCGTTTTTAACTTCTTAAGCTGGATATCAAGATACATTTCCATATCTTCATATTTTTTAACAGACCACTGCGGAAGTTTTGTTGAAAGTTTTATTTTATTCCTATATTCGTTTGAAAGAATTTCCCCTAAAAAAGACTCACTAGCACCGCCGTGGTAGGGAAATGCCGTATCAATGAAGTTTACACCATTATTTATCGCATAATATATCTGTTTTTTTGCTTTTTCTTTATCGATAATCCCGTTTTTTGTTGGAAGCCTCATTGCACCAAATCCAAGTGCTGAGATTTTTTCCCCTGTTTTCTTAATTTCACGGTACTGCATAATTTTCCCCCGTTACTTAAAAAAAGTTAAAAATAAAAGTTAGATTATGGAATTTAGCTTAAATCGATTTTTTTCACACTTTCCGTCATCAAAATTGTTATTTTGTCTTTTAAAAGTTCAATTTTACATTTTTCTCCGATATCATAATTTAATTTTTTGAATTTATCATTTTGAGTCTTTGACATGAGTTTTAAACCATTTTGAATTACTTCAAGATAAACCAAACTCGAAGAACCTTCATTAACTACATCTTTTATTACACATTCAAAAACATTTTCTGTTTTTTCACTGTTTATATCGATTAATTTTATATTTTCAGGCCTGATTCCAAAGGAAACTTCGTTCATCGATTTATTAAATTTTTTTATCGACATTTCCATTCCCAAATACAACAATTTTGAAAAATTGGGATCATTTTCATTGTAATCTATTTCCGCATCTGAAAAAATATTTATGTACCCAACAAGTTCTGCTACACTTGCATTTATCGGGTTATAAAATATCTCTTCTGGAGTTCCGATCTGCTGTATTCTTCCATTATGAAATGTTACAACTTTTTCAGCCATTACAAAGGCCTCTTCGAAACTGTGCGTCACAAAAACTACTGGAATTTTTAATTCTTTTTGAATAGTTCTCAAACTTTCCCTTAGTCGTATTCTCGATATCATGTCAAGTGCAGAAAACGGTTCATCAAGTAACAATATTTTAGGACTTGGTGCAAGAGCTCTTGCAAGAGCTACACGCTGTTGTTGGCCACCAGAAATCTGATCAGGATATCTATTTTCGAGCCCCTCGATTTGAGTCATTGCTAAAAGCTCAGATACTAGTTTTTCCTTTTCTTCTTCGCTTAAATGTTTAATTCCGTATTCAATATTTTCTTTTACAGTTAGGTGAGGAAATAACGCATAATTTTGGAATACGTACCCCAAATTTCGTTCTTGCGGAGTCTTATTTATTTTTTTATCGGAATCGTAATAAATTTCATTGTTTACAATGATTTTTCCGTGATCAGGATCTAAAAGACCCGCGATACAGCCCAGTGTGCTTGTTTTTCCAGAACCTGATCTGCCAAATAAAACTATTATCGAACCGCTATCTATGCTAAATTTAGATTTTAAATTAAACGAAGGAATTTTGTTCTTTTTTAATTTTTTCGATTCATAGTAGTTTTTTTCAATGTCTATCGCTAAAATCATAAATACCACTTAAAACTTCCATTTTTCGACAAATCTGCCAGTAAGAAATATCGTCATAAATGACATTATAATTAACAATATCACTAAGATATTTGCCAACTCATAGTTTCCGGTTTGAAATGCCTGATAAATTGATAAAGACATTGTATTTGTTTTTCCAGGAAGATTTCCTGCAACCATTAGTGTCGCACCAAATTCACCAACTGCCCGTGCAAAACTTAGGATTGAACCGGCGACTATCCCTTTTTTTGATAGAGGAATGGTTATTTTATAAATTGTCTGTAATTCAGTTTTTCCTAAAGTATATGATACGTATTCAAGTTCCCTATCGACTGAAGATATTGCAGCAGTCGTTGTTTTGACCATTAGTGGAAATGATACGATAAATGCAGCAATTACCGCCGCTTGCCAAGTAAATAAAATTCCTGAACCTGTAAATTTGTATATTAAACTTCCGATAAATCCGTTTTTTCCAAGCTGTAATGCTAACAAATACCCCAAAACGGTTGGTGGAAGTACCATTGGAAGTGTTATTATATTCTCCAGAATATCTCGCCCGTGAAACTTCTTTCTAGCCAGAATATACGAGATAATAACTCCAAAAACAACTACAAAAAATGTAGATATAAAAGAAATTTTTAATGTAAGTAATAAAGGAAATATTACTGAATCCATGAAGTATCACTAGTTTTCTGCTGTAAAGCCGTAATATGTTAAGATTTGTTTTCCTGTTTCACTTGTTAAGTATTCTACGAAAACTTGGGCTTCTTCTTTATACTCAGAAGAATCTATGATACATAATGGATAAATAATTTCTGTAACAGTTGGTACTGTTGTTATAATTTCGATTGAATTTTCTTTTGCAATTTTTGCATCGGTCATGTATACAAATCCTGCGTCAACATCCCCTGTTTCGAGGTACGTTAAAACCTGTCTTACATTTTCTCCGTAAACCATTTTTTCTTCTAATTCATCCCATAAACCTGAGTTTTCAAGTGACTCTTTAGCATATTTTCCCACAGGTGCGGTTTTGGGATTTTCAATTGAAACTTTCGTTACATCGTCGTTTGTTAAATCTTCAACTGAAGTAATGTTTAATGAATTTCCAGCTGGAACGATTAATACCAAGTTGTTTGATGCAAAGTTCATTACTGAGCCAGCACTTGTTAAATTTTCATCTTCAAGGATGTCAACGTGTTTTTTAGAAGCTGAAGCAAACACATCTACAGGGGCTCCCCCTTCAATCTGCTGTCGGAGTGACCCTGATGCTGCAAAATTCAATTCAACATTAATATTCGGATGATCTTCTTCGAATGCTGCTGCAATATCTGTCATCGCATCAGTTAAACTCGATGTTGCTGAAACGGTTATTGTTACTGTTTCATCTGATGAAGAATCAGAAACACAGCCTGCAAAGAGCGCCATTGCAGATAAAACGAGTACAATTATAAGTCCTGTGATTATTCCTGATGATTTTTTGGCCATATTAATCTCCCTTTATATATTAACCGGAAGAATGATTCCGGGTTATTGAAAAATATAAATTTACAGTATATATAATTTCTTATGGGGTCATTAATATATTTAAATTCGTGAATAAAATTAATAAATAGAGTTTACATTATTTACCGATTACTAAATATATAAAATTGAATAAAATGTACCTAATAATGAGTAATAATCAAAATCAAATGGAAAATTATATTAAATGTAACAAAAACAGTATAATGCAGTAGATATTTAATTTAATCACTAATGCTCGGTGCTTAATCAATTAAATCCTCCACTAAGGATTAAATAGCATATCACACCCCCGAAACAGTCTTAAAAATATTAACCCAAAATTCAATCAATTTCCTTTTTTATTAATATATCGGATTATTAAATTGGAGAATTTCACGTATTTTAGCTAATTTTTTTTAGGCATTTTAAAGCGTATTTTCAAAAAATAGTTCTATTTCCACAATTTTATAATATTTATATATCCAAATACATATTTAGTAATATATAATGATTTCGACTTAACCTTAGTGCAAATAGATATAATTACATATAAGTAATTAGGTAATATGATATGTTTAATAATCGGATGTCAAGATCTGAAAAAATTTTCAAGTAGATTTAGACATATCTGGGTGAATACATGCATAAAGCACAAGAAATTTTGGACTTGGTGGAAGACCCCAATCTTCTAAGTCAGTTTAAAAGAGTAGTTGAATTTCATGGATTCCCGACAGCGGGAGCGTTCATTGGGATTCAGATGTATAATTTATCAAAAAAATTACTAAATTTTAGTGATGATAGAATTTACGTTGTAAGTGAGACTTATAACTGCTTACCAGACGCTTTTCAAATTTTGGGTAGTGCCACTACTGGAAATAAGGGTTTAAGGATAGAAGATGCTGGTAAAATGGCTGCAAGGATCAACCCCTGGGCTCCTGCAGGAGATAATATCAAAGGAGTTCGTATAATATTGGATCCTGAAAAAACTGTCAATTACCCGTTACTTCATGCGTGGTACATGAATACTGCTAAGATATCCCACAAGGATGCAGTAACTGAACTTTTGAAAGCTGGAGAAGACGTTTATTCTTACGAATTTATCGGTGTTATAGCACCAGCTAAGCCTAAAAAGAAGGTTGAACTTTGCGAAACATGCAAAGAACCATTCATACAACAAAATGGCGAAAAAAAATGTTTAGCTTGTTCTAAATAATCTTAAATTTTGAATTTGCCGAATTAATATATTGGTGGTATGATGACCAAAATGGTTATAAAAGGCGGGACAGTTTATGATCCCCTAAATGGTATTGATGGAGAAGTAATGGATATCTTCATCAAGGACGGGAAGATTGTCGAAAGCCTGTCCGATGGCGAATTAAAAGATGCTAAAATCTTGGATGTAAAAGGAAAAGTGGTAATGCCTGGAGGAGTTGACTCACACACTCACGTAGCAGGGCCTAAAGTAAATACTGGAAGAGTAATGTGTCCAGAAGATCACTACAAATCTCCTTTGAAAAAAACCCACAATACGCACTGCGGTTCGGGAGAAATAGTTCCTTCAACTTATGCACAGGGGTACAAATATTCTTCAATGGGTTACACAACCTTATTTGAAGCAGCAGTACCTCCAATGCTTGCAAGGCACACTCACGAAGAGTTTAAAGTAATGCCAATCGTTGACAAAGCAGGATATCTCCTTTTAGGAAGCAACTGGTTTGTAATGAAATATTTAAAAGAAGGAAACGTTGAAAAAGCGGCTGCATACGTTGCATGGGCGCTTGAAACAACAAAAACTTTTGGTATTAAACTCGTAAACCCTGCAGGTGTCGAAAGCTGGGCATGGGGTAAAAACGTACACTCACTCGAAGAAGAAAACATTCATTTCGGTATTTCATCAGGTGAAGTAATTAATGGACTTGGTGAAGTAAACGAAATGCTTGGCCTTCCAATGTCAATACACCTCCACGCAAATAATCTTGGTCACCCCGGAAACTGGGAATTTACTATTGACACAATGGATGTTGCAAAAAATATCAAGCCAGCTGTTAAAAAACAAGGCTATGATACCGGTGTAAAAACAAAATATTCTCATGAACGAGAACAGAGCCTTTATATGACCCACATGCAGTTCCATTCATTTGGTGGAACTTCATGGAAAGACTTTGAATCAAAAGCAGAAGAAATTTCAAAATACGTTAACAAATCTGACCACGTTGTAATGGACAGTGGTAGCGTTGCTTTTGGAAATGCTATTTGTATGACTGGGGACGGTCCAGGTCTTTATGATTTGGCTGTTATGAATGGTCAAAAATGGGCAAACGTGGACGTTGAGCTTGAATGTGGTTCAGGTGTTGTTCCATTTACTTACAGCATGAAAAACAAAGTACACAGCGTTCAATGGGCAATAGGTCTTGAGCTTTTATTATTGACAGATCCTAAAAAAGTAATAATGACTACAGATAACCCTAACGCAGGACCTTTCACAAAATACCCGTTAGTAATAACTTGGTTAATGTCTCAAAAGGCAAGAGAAGACACAATGAAAATATGCAACAAATGGGCTGGTGAAAGAAGTGGCCTTGAAGGTAATGGCAAAGAATACAGCCTTTATGACTTAGCTACAGTTACAAGGGCAACTTCTGCTAAAGCAATAGGTATGGGACACAGAAAAGGACATTTAAGCCCCGGTGCTGATGCGGACATTACAGTTTACGATATAAGTCCAGATTACAATCCTAATGATTACAAAGCAATCGAAAAAGCGTTCACAACTGCGCTATACACGATAAAAGATGGCGAAGTTATCACAAAAGATGGAAGAATTATCGAAACTCCAAAAGGTAGGACTTACTATATCGATGCTAGATTCGATGACGAACTACAGAAAGAGATTGTGGCAGATGTGCAGGATTGGTTTAGAAGATATTATACAGTTAACTTCTCAAATTACCCAGTTCCTGAACTATACCTCACAAAACCAACTCCCCTTAACATTAATGTGAGATAGGTGAGAAACATGGGAGAAATTATACTTAAGCCAAAATACGATGGTACGATTCCTGTAGAATGTGAGGTAATTACGCCTGACACATTTGAAGGAAAATCGCAAGAAGAAGTAGGTGCTTTAAAAGTGCTTATTGGCCCCGAAGAGCACCCTCTTTCAGATATTTTCGAAATTTCTGGAGATTTTACAAGCAAAAAAGAGGATATGGTAATTAATATCGCAGGAAATGCTGGAAACGTTAAATTAATTGGATTCCAGATGACTGCAGGTAAAATTATCGTAGAAGGAGATGCCGGATTCCACGTAGGTCGTGAAATGAAAGGTGGAGAAATCCTTGTAAATGGGAATGCCAAACCTTGGGCAGGAATGGAAATGGAAGGAGGTCTTCTCCATATCTTTGGAAATGCTGGTGACCACTTAGGTGGGTGCTACAGGGGAAGATGGGAAGGAATGCTTGGTGGAACCATAATCGTAGAAGGAGACGCTGGAAACAACGTTGGAGACGGTATGGTCGATGGTAAAATTGTTGTAAATGGAAATGTACGGGCATTCTGTGGAATCAGATTAAACGGCGGATTAGTTTACGTCGGTGGAAATGCAATTAGGGCTGTTGGAGTAGAAATGAAGAAAGGAACTATTGTAGTTGCTGGAAAAATTAAGAACTTTGCACCCGGATTTGTATCAACTGGCGTTGTAAGTGATTACGAAACAGGACTTTCTGGTTTAGCACTTCCTGGAAAATTAATTGGTTTTAACGGAGATCAAGCATTCTTTAACAAACCAAAAGGTAAGTTATACGTTTCATTAAACGAAAATTACGATTTATTAAACGATGAATTACCTGCTACAGAAAGACCTATCGAATTTAAAGGAAACGCTTTAAAAGTTATCTTAAATACTGGAAGTACAATTGAACAAGGTAGAATCATTAAAGGTGGAGATAAATATTCACACGAGTACTTAGAAGTATGTGCCGTATGTAATATGCACCCGGAAGATTACATTTTACTTGGAAAACCTGAAAAGGTAAAAGTTACAAGTGAAAGTGGAAAATACAGCGTTCTTGTACGTGCTGAACCTAATGAAGACGTTTTAAGAAGAAATGTTTTTATTCCAAGAAGTGTTTGGGCAAACGTTATTGTGGATGCTTATTCAGTTAGTACAGGATCTCCTATCTACAAAGGGGGAACCGTATACGTGGAGCCTTCTGAAGGAGAAATACTGGAAGCAGAATACATTATAGATAACATCTACAGGTGAATTAGATGGTAAGTCGAACATTTAAAGACGTCGTCTGTCCAGTATGCGGTGGAGCATGTGATGACATCGAAATCGTCTGGGACGAAGAAAAAAGAGATTTAACCGTTAGAAACGCATGTAAGTTGGGTGCGGCTAAGTTTAAAGAAGTTGTAAGCCACCACAGAATCATGTCGCCACAAATTAGAAAAAATGGCGTATTGGTTGACGTTTCATGGGAAGAAGCGCTTGAAAAAGCTGCTGAAATTTTGGCAAACTCAAAAAGACCTCTTCTTTACATGGGTGCAGAAACATCCTGTGAAGCAATGACAACAGGTCTTCACATGGGCGAGTACTTAGGTGGAATCGTAGATTCCTGTTCTACCGTGTGACACGGGCCTTCCTTAATGGGAGTTCAAGAAGCTGGAAAAGCCGGTTCAACAGCCGGAGAAACAAAAAACAGAGCTGACGTTGTCGTATATTGGGGAACCAATCCTATGGACTCAATGCCTAGACATTTGTCAAGATACGGTGTATTTCCAAGAGGTTACTTTGTAGAAAAGGGAAGAAACAGTAGAACTGTAATTACAATCGACCCTAGAAAATCTGCAACTGCAAAAGCATCAGATATACACTTACAATTAAATCCAAATACTGATTACGAGTTGTTTTCTGCCTTATTGATGGCTTCAAGAGGTAAACGACCACATCCAAGTATCGAAAAAGTAACAGGTATTCCTGTAGAAACCATAATGGAAACTGCAGAAATACTCAAAAACGCTAAATTCGCATCCATCTACGGTGGACTTGGTTTAGCATCTTCATTTGGTAAACAAAGAAACTTAGAATGTGTTTTGACACTTGTAAAAGAACTTCAAAGACACACGAAAGTTACAATCGGTTTAATCAGAGGACACTGTAACGTTGCAGGATTTAACGTGCTTGCAACTTACCTGTACGGATTCCCATTCGGACTCGACTTTGCAAAAGGTTTCCCAAGATATAATCCTGGAGAATTCACTGCAAACGACGTTTTAAGGGAAAAAGAAGTAGACTGTGCATTCATCATGGCATCAGACGTTGGTGCACACTACCCGCAGGATTCAGTAAGTCATTTAAAAAATATTCCTGTAATTACTCTTGATATTGCACCATGTCCATCAACTTCAGTTGCAGATGTGGTTTTACCCGGGGTTATCGATGCACTTGAATGTGATGGCACATTCTATAGATTCGATGAAATACCAATATACTACAAACCATTTACAAAATCACCATTTGACTTCACGAAAAGTAATGAAGACACAATGGAGCAATTGTATGATTTGGTAAAAGAAATCAGAGAAAAAAATAAATAATTTTACTTTTTTTAATATTTTAAAGCATTTAAAAAGAGATTTTTTAAGAAATAATAACTTTAATTTATAGTATATCTAGTCGTAGAGCCAGACTTCAACTTCGCCATCTGCAATTGAAACTCCTTCTTTTAATTCAACTATTGCATTTGAATAGGCAATAGATGTGATATGGCTTGAATCTTTAAATACTGGTTTTACAAATCCATTATCATACACGACAGGTAAATAAAATCTTTTATCAGATTCTTTTTTAAATTCACCCATTATTTTTGCATTTACAATTCTTTTACATTTTTTGGAGTTGGAAAACTTACAGAGTAGTGGGTAAAGGAATAGATATGAACAGATTATACATGATGTAACTTTTCCAGGGGTGCAAATAATTGGAACTCCGTCAATTTCGCCTGCAAGAACTGGTTTTCCAGGCCTCATTTTTACCCCGTGAAATAGTATGGTTCCAAGCTCCGCTATGATTTCCGCTGTAAAATCTTTTTTTCCCGCAGAAACTCCCCCAGAAGTTACTATTACGTCATAAGCTAATGCTTCTATTATTTTATTTCTTAATTCTGTTTTATTATCTTTAGATATTCCTAAAAAAACAGGTTCACAACCAGATTTCTTAACGATCCCTGCAATAGATTTTGAATTCACATCTGAAATTTTTTCGAGTTCATCCCCTGTTGAGATTATCGCAACTTTTGGTGTTTTGTATACCTTTAATTCAGAAATTCCTAAAGAAGCAATCAAACCGATATTTCGTTCATTAATTAAACTTCCCTTTTCTAAAACCAAGTCCCCATTTGAAATATCAGATCCTTTTTCGACCACGTAAGAATTGTCTGGAATTTCAGATATACGCATTATTTTATTTTCAATTATCGTGTTTTCAACAGGAACCACACAGCATGCGTTTTCAGGAACCTTACCACCGGTTGCAACCCATACACATTCATTATCTTTTATTTTTAAATCCCTAAAATCCCCTGCATGTACTTCATCTATTAAAACGTAAGATTCTAAACAAGGGCTTGTTACGGCGTATCCATCCATGTTAGATTTTCTAAATTCTGGAATATCTTGGGTTGATGCAATATCTTTTGCGAGAATACCTCCGTATGAATTAAAAAGATCTACATTTTCCGTTTTTTCAAATTTAAATTTTTTTAAAATATTTTCCGCTTCAGGTACCGATATCATTGTTTCACACACAAAAAACCAACATTCTTATAAAATATACCCAAAAATAATCTGTTATGATTACTAATTTATCCTGTAATTAAGTAATAGTAATTACATTATATAAATTAATATGGGGTATTTTTTTGATAGATAATTATAAAAATAGAACTGTTTTATTATTAACTGGAGTTAATTAACTTAATAATTATAAGCAATGATAATAAATTACTATTTGGCTATGAAGATAAACTCCAAAAATAAACTAAAAGCATAAGTTGATTCTTATGGTTTTTAAAATACCACCGAATATCGTGTTATGCCCTAGGTCTACGGGTTTAACATGAAATTAAATTTTTCTTTTTTCAATGGCCTTTTAAAAAAATTTTATTACACAAAAAGCAATGCTTCCATAAAATGTAATATTAAAATGAATAAAATTTAACTTTTAAATACAAAATTTAAACTTTATAATGATAAATAAAAATTTGGGTAAAAAGGGAAATTTAAAATCGATAAGTTTGTAAGATTGCATTTTGTGCAATTAGGGATCAGAATTAACCCATATAACTATGTGGTTATATTATTTAATTATTTGAAAATAAGATAAAATAAACCTTTAAGATGTCTAAATGATTTGAAAAAATATTTTTAAGTCAAAATAAACTACAAGCTACGGGTTTTTTATCCCTTTCCCATAATTAATTTAAATTTTTAGATTTATAAATGTTTCGAAAAAATTTTGGAAAATTTAGAAATTTTTTGGACGTTAACTTTTAATAATTCAAAAAGTAAAAAAATAATTATTTGTAGTCTGATTTATCCGATTATTGATATCGATTCGATATAAAATTCTATGGAATCTCCTTTTTTCAACGGATTTTTCAAGAGTTCACTATTTGGCATTTCTGAAATCAGTTCTATATTGTTAAATTCGATCACAGCTTTTGAATCGAATGGGCCTGATGGAACAATGCTTTTTATTTTTCCAGAATATGTTTCCGGGTCGTTTTCATATTTTTTTGAAAATTTAATATCTTTTGGAAATATTCCTAGTGTTATTTCACCATAATTTGCAAGGCTCACGAAAAACGACCAGTTACGCAGTATTTGGGGGAATGTGTCCGGTGTTATTTCACCATAACTCGCCTCTTTGATTGGTATTTCAAAGCCTAGAAGTTGAATAATATAATTTTCATATTTTTTTATGCAGTTTCCATAAAGTATATTTTTAATTCCAACGAATTTTGCAACAAACTCGTTTTTAGGATGTTTTAATACATTTTGCAGTGTTCCAATCTGTTCGATTTTTCCATTTCTAAGTATCGCCATTTTATTTGACAAAACTGCGGCTTCTGAAAAGTCGTGGGTAACGTGTATGAATGTGACATTTGAAGACTTGTGAACCTCTTTTAAATCATACATCAATTTTTCATGGAGTAATCTATCAAGTGATGATAGTGGTTCATCTAACAATATTATTTCGGGATCCATTACCAGTGCCATTGCAAGAGCCACTCGTTGCTGTTCACCACTGCTCAATCTTTCGGGTTTTCGGTTTAGCAGATGCGTAATATTAAGTAATTTTGAAATGTTGTCTACTTTTTCCTTTTTTTCAGATTTTGGCAGATGTTTTATCCCGTATTCTATATTTTTTTGAATCGTTAAATGGGGAAATAGATATTTACCATTACAAAGAACAATTTTTCGCTCATTTATCGGTTTATCTGTAATATCTTCTCCATTTAGAATTATTTTTCCAGAATCGGGTTTAATGAATCCTGCAATCATTTCAAGAATTGTAGTTTTACCGCTACCGCTCAAACCCAAGAATACGAAGTAATCGTCATCCTTAATTTCAAGTTTATCGATATACAATTCAAAATTACTGAGATTTTTTCTCAAGTTTTCAATTACAAGCATCACTACCACAAACAATTATTTTCCAAGGGCACAGAATCTTTCTAAATCGAGCATTTTTGCTGCACATGCTACAGTTGTTCCATAGAATATTATTCTTTTATCGTATTTTTTTGTATAGTTTAAAATTTCTTCTAAACTCCCATTTGCAGCAGTACTTCCTGTTGAAAGGATGATATCGGAGTTTTCGATTAAATGTTCGTTCATACTACCGTGCATTATTACAATTCCCTGTCTAATCCTTCCAATTGTATCTAGATCCATGTCACTTGCAATAACTTGATCTTTTCCAAATGTGGTTACCATCTGTCTTATTATTGCAGGGTGGTATCCAATAACTCCAATTTTTATGTCTTTTCCAAGTTCTGTTAGTAAAAAGTCAGATAATTCTTTTGCACAGACTTCAGGTTCTCCTTTTATACAGTGCTCTGATTTTTCAACCATTTTCAGATTTTTCATGACTGAATTTAGTGCAGCAATAATCATTTGAGGACTTCCTGAAGCAATAACTTCTGAGAGTTTGCCGTTAAATTCAATGAGGTTGTTTGTAAATGCATCTCCAACATCGCCTTTAAAGAATGCACGGAGTAAAAATTCTTTTCCCTGCATTAATGGATAATCATCGATGGTTTTTGATTCTAAATTTACATTAACTGGTTTTATCTCAATAGTTTCATCTAAAAGATGGTTTTCAGTTGCTATTCTTTCTAATTCTGATTTAAAGTCTATCATTGTTCTCACCTATTTTTAAAATTAATCTAATTATAAATAATACCAAAGTTGCTACAATTAAAAATATCAGGGATACGGCAAGTGCTTTTTCAAGGTCTCCAAGTGAAATATTTAAAAACACTGCGATTGGAAGCGTTTCTGTTTTCATCTTTGTAGCCCCTGCAAGCATCATTGTAGCTCCAAATTCCCCAATGCTTCGTGCCCAGGCAAGTATCACTCCTGCAATAATTCCATTTTTGGCCATTGGAATTACGACATTGAGGAAACTTTCGTATTTTTTAGAGCCGAGACTTTGAGCAATAAGTTCGTACTTTTCATCAATGCATTCAAATACTGATTTTGATGTTCTTATAATAAATGGTGTTGCAACGAAAAACTGTGCAACTATCGTTCCTTTGTATGTAAAAAGGATTTCGATTAGATTTTCAGTTATAAATTTTCCAAACACGGTATTCCCAAAAAATACCAGTAAAGCAAAGCCTGTTATTAATGGAGGAAGAATTACTGGAAGTTCGACAATACTGTCCACGATATTTTTTCCTTTGAAGTCGTATCTTGCAAGTGCGTATGCTGCAGGAACGCCAAGCAATGTTCCAAGCAGTGTCGCAATGCTAGCAGTTTCAAGGCTTAATTTTATTGCAAACTGGATTTCTTTTGAGAATAACGAATAGTAAAACGTTTCAAAAGATATGTTTGTAACGATGGACATCACTATCATTAATACGAATAATATGAATACAGATAGTGCAAAAAGTGAAAAAAATTTTAAAAAATCATTATTTTTCATAATATCCCATGCATTACTCCAGAGCTACAAAGCCATGTTTTTCAAAGATTTCTTTTCCTTCATTATTTACAAAGTCGTAGAACAATTTTGCATTGTCATAGTCTTCAGTGGTTGATAATATCGAGATAGGTACTGTTTTTATGATATTATATTCGCTTTCAATTGGTACGATATCTACAGCATCCGAGTTTTCATATGCGTCAGCACTCCAAACAACTGCTGCATCCACGTTTTTTTCAGTAACGTATAATAATACTTGTTTTACAGTAGCACCTGTTACAACAGTATTTGAATTAACTGCTTCAGTGACGTTTACTCCTTTAGTTTCAGCTTTTGAGAGTATTTTTGTGAATAATTTTCCAATTGATATGCTACTATCTCCAAGTGCAAGTTCTAAATCATCCTGTCCTAAATCTGAAAGTCCGGTGATGTTTTTAGGGTTTCCTTTTTGAACTGCGATAACAGGGATGTGTTTTGTAACGTTAGAGCATTCAGTACTCATTTCTTTTTCCTGTAATTGGTAAACATATGAACAGTCTCCAGGCATGAATATGTCACCTTGGTTTGATGCAACTATTTTTGACAGAAGTGCACCACTACCTGAATAATCATATTCTACTTTTATTCCGTATTTTTCTTCAAATTCAATTGCAATTTCGTCCATTGGCATTTGCATTCCTGCACCAACGTATGCATGTAACACAGCCTGTTCTTCTGCACCGCTGTTGTCAACACAACCTGAAAACAACAATGTTAGTGATAATATTGAGATTATGCCGAGCAATGATTTTTTCATTTTAGTTCACCGTGTGGGTTTTAATACGGAATTTTATTTCCGCTATCTATAATATTATAAGGAATTATAATTCTGGTATGTATTTCAATTATATATAATTTACCCCAAATGGGACTTATGTGCAAATATTCATCCAATAATTGCTTAAAATCAAAAATATGTAATTAATATAAATTAATTTTGAAGTAAAATAGTAATTACTAATAATTACCACTATATAAATATTATTTAAAAAGAGTTTAACTGTAACTACTAATTAAAACACTGTTTAGACACCACAAATCAATAAATTTAAAAAAGCCTGACTTAGGGTATGACTTAATAGCATACTTATCGTAAATGTTCTGATTTTTAATTATTATTAATGGGAAAGCGTAACGGATTTTTCAAAGTCAAAATTTAAAAACTTTTTGAGTTTTAAATTATGCTAAAAAACAATAGATATGGTGGGGGCTGTTCACTATTTTAAATAACATACAGTACTAATGAATTTTCATATTTTTTAAATCAATTATTCATCCTTTATTTCCAATTTTTCCTTTAAAAATTCTTTCACTTTATCTTTTCCCAATTTTTTACGCATTTCATATAATTTTAATGGATTGACGATTTTATATATTTGTGAATCATCAATTCCAAATTCTCTAGCTCTCGCCTGACATATTCTAATTCCTATATCATTAATTGCAGCGTCTACATTGTCTGAATGATGAATTAGCCACGCTTCTATTGAATCTGGACTTACAGGACCATGATCTCCGTGATGGCTAGCTACAACTTTTATAACTTCAAGTGGAAAGTCCCTTCTGTACAGTTCTGCAATTCCAAGTGTCAAATGGTCGAGGTGAAAATTTGAAAGATGGTCGAATTTTCCGTCTTTTAACTGATAATTTTGTGGTTTCATAAGATCGTGGAGTATTCCTCCGGAAATTAGCAAATCTCTATTTAATTCAATTCCATATGTTTCTTCCAAGGCTTCAGCCATTTTTACAGCCATTTTTGTAACTGCGATCGTATGTTCGATTAATCCTCCGGAGTATTTGTGATGTCTTTTAACGCTTGCGGGGGAGGTTTCAAGTGTTATGCCAGTACTTTCAATTTCAGGATGTTTTGGAATCGGATCGTTTATAAATTCGACAACCTTTTTTTTTAATTTTTCGTTCTTAATATCCTCTGCAAGAGCGATCAGATCATTCATTAATTCACCTCGGGCACATATAAAACAATAAATAGATTAAATTACTATATATTTCATTCGATAAGTGAAAATGGTGTATATATGATAGATTTAGCAAAAGATCACTTAAAAAAAGTTCTTTCACTTTGTGGGGCAAATCGAGATTGTGAGTATTATCCTTGCCACTATGAAAATCAGTCATGTCTTTGGTGTTACTGCCCATTTTATCCTTGTGAAGATGAAGATCTGGGTGAAGTTATTAAAAGAAAAGACGGATCCTTGATCTGGAGTTGTATGAACTGTAAATGGATCCATAAACCCGAAATTGCATCGGAAGTTTTAAAAGAGATCACAGAACTCACTAAAGATAAAAAGATAAATGATTCAATTGAATTTATAGACAACCAAGACATTTTAATGGGGATTAAAAGACGGGTTGAAGAAAAACTTGGAAAGGATAATTCAGTTTAAGGGCGGAAAAATCATGTTTGGAATCGATAATTTAATTTTAGGAGTTTATTTATTTAATTTTTTATTAATTTTAACTGCAACATTTACCGATATCAAAGAGCGAATAATTCCTCATTTTGTAATTATCTTAATGTTGATTGTTAATTTACCCGTTGGATATTATTTATTCGGTTTTGATGCTATAACTTCGTTTTTTGCAACGTTAATTTTGTGTTTAATTCTTGGAGTTGGTATGGGTGGCGGGGACGTTAAAATGTTTACCGCATTATCTCCAATTTTTACAGCAGAAACTATATATTTTGTTCCGAAAGATATTTTAATATTAATTGGATTGAGCGCATTATTTGCAGCAATTTTTCCGATGACGAAAATATTGAAGAATTACTGGAAGGATATTATTCCATCTTCTGCATATCTTGCAATGGTCGTTGGAATAATAGTTTCGATCACTGAAATATATTCTGTTGGAAATACAAAGGCAATACTCTGGATTTACGTAATTTTATCGATATTTATTTCAAGAAAAATTCCAAAATACCGAATTATATCCAATAAACTTGGATACTTTACGCCCATTTATTTGATCGGCTTTTATTTAATCAATCCTTCGTATTTTATAAGTGAAAATGTACTTGTTTCATTTTTCGTATATATCGGACAGCTTTCATTAATTTCGCTGGTAATATATGCATTAACCGGTTCTGAAATTTCCTCAAAAAAACAGATTAGCGAATTAAATGAAGGGGATATAATTCGAGATATTATAACCATAAAAGACAACGGTGACGTAACTGTTGAAAATGCAAATATTTTGAAGCGATTTAAACACATGGTATATGGCGAAATGGGAAAAACCGAAGGAAAATCTTTAATGACTGATGGGGAAGGTCTTTCAGACGAAAATCTAGAATTATTAAATAAATTGCAAAATGAAGGGAAACTTACTGGAGAATTAAATGTTTTAACAACATACCCATTCGTTCCATTCGTTCTTGTAGCGTACTCTGTAATTATTGCACTAAATTTTGGAGTTATAAATTATTTGGTGGGATAACATGTTGAAAGGTTCTAAAAGAGCTCAAATATCTTTTGAATTTTCAATAATCGTTCTTTCGATACTTTTGATATCTACAATAACAATTACATATTTTTTGACGTCTTCCTTTGACGAAGGGACCCGAACACTCGATAAAATAGATTTGGGTGCAAAAACAGCCGTTTCACTTGTAAATTCAGGATATAATGGAACAGATATTGACGGAACAATTGTTTATGCCGGAATGACATGGTCTACCGTAGACAATGACTATGTGAATATTACCGTCCACATTACAAACACTTCGGCTGTTCCAAGCAGTACTGGGGCATTTATAAAAAATTATGTTATTAATTCCCAGGAGATCGATACGACAAAATATGATTTTAATATCTCATGGACCAGTTAGTGAAATTCTGTTTAATCCCCAAGATAACAAAATATCTTAAAAACAATAGAAAATATATTTAAAATATCTTGACAGTATATTTAACATACACATTTATTGAGTTCATTTTTATAATTTCAGGATGGAGGGAGTTTATGCCTGCTGAAGAATATAGTGGTAAATTGAAGAGTTTGAAATCTAAATCAAAAAAATCTTCAAGAATACCTCCAAAACAACTTAGGATGGCACTTGTTATAGTAGTTTCTGTTATTGTGATTTTTGAAGTTTATAATATTTATTTCACTGCAAAAAATAGGGAAATAGAAGAATTGGAGAATAATCGGGAAGTTGCAATCGATACAATCGATAAGTTGTTCTTTGAGTATCCAAATGACCCCCAAAAGATATCTTATATCATAAGAATACAACAAAGTCAGGACGAAAAGGATATAGAGCGTATTTTGGAGGACGCACAAGATTATTTGCAGGTAAAACGTTACAAATCACTTGCAATAAGTCAAATTAAGGACATGTATGGGGAATACTATGGTAGTAGCTTAAAAGCAAATGAGTTGGAAAGAAAAATAAACAATGCAAATTCCACTGCTGAAGTTGATGAATTATTTAAGCAGGCAAATGTAGAGGATGAGGTAAAAGAAATTCTTGAAAAGTCACTCGAAAAAACTATAACTTCAGGTGATGCTTACTTCTACGTTGAAATGTCAGGTCAAGAATATTTTATGACAAAAGACGATGTTTTGAAAATCACGGATTCTATGGGAATCATGCAGCTCAAAGAATTTAGTGTAACTCCCATATCTAACTTAAACAAACTTACAATCACAGTGTCTTCAAAACAATGTGGTAAAATCCCCTTTTCTGGAGACTCGATATTGATATATAATAAAAATACGCCAGAAGAACCAATTGGTTATGCAGTAATTGATTCATCTTATGTGGTTCTTCCTGATATCGGATACAGCGAAGAAAGGTCTGTATCAAACATCGTAAATGATGAAGGAAGTGAATCAACAATTGAAAGTACTTCTTCAATATCTTACAGCCTTAATAATTTGCCAGGAGTACTCCACGCAACGGCCGCAGATAAATTGGATATTGCAACAGTTATTGATAAATTCGGAAGCTATGGTGAAAGACTTAATAAAATTGAAGATAATACTCAAATATTTGATGAAAATGTAAATTATCTTTTGATAGTTGCAGTTCCATCAGAAAAAGTTTCAAACTTAGTTGCGGTAAACAGTGAGGATTTATACATTGTAAAGGCAGCAGGTGGTAACTGATGAAAATATTTATAAAATACCTAACTATTTTTTTACTTTTAATCTTGACGGTTCCAAATGTTCATTCTGAAACCACAGTAGCTACAATGGATGTATATTGGAGTTTAACTGGTGAAATTACAAATATGTATCCTTATTCGGTTTTTATAACAATTCCCGAAGAAATCGAGTATATTGATAAGGATTTAAAAACATCAAAAAATTTCATGACTTTGACAAATGGGTACGAGGACGACGAAGAGGCATCTACAGATAATGTGACTGTAGATATCACTACAAGATCTGAATTAAATGGAAAAGATGGTTTTTGGCTGCCCCCATACACAACCGCAAAAATTAAAATGTATTCAACAAGATATGATAACTTAATTACAAAAGAAGGGGAAGAGGACGACGAAGATGGAGACGAAATGGTTCGAACAATGGATATTTCGGGTCCTGCAGCATATCCAAAAACGAAACTCCTTGATTTAAAGGAAATAATTCCTGCATCCAAAAAGCAAGGAATAAAACTAGATAACTTCAAACTTTATGTACACGGATCCATAGAAAAAGAAGACACTGAGGTTTTGAGTATATTGCTACCTGCACCAATTGTTTTGAAGGACTACAGTAATTGTGATAAAGTTATCAGTAAATATTCTGTGAACACATGGGTGGATTCATATTCCGATTGGGTAAATGAACATAACGATTTAAGTAACTATGGGTCGAACATGCTCGATACTACGCTTGTTCCAGTATTTGATATGGCCCCAGGATTTTATAATTTATACGACATTCCTGCGCTAGTATATACTACGTCTTCAAACCAAAAATTGGATTTTTCATATAAAATGTATTGGTATGACAAAGAAGAAGATATTCAGAGCCTTTGGATGCTTTAATTATCTATTTTTAATTTTTTGAGGGATGTTACGAAATGTCAAAAGGACAGGTTTCAGTGGAATTTATTGTATTATTTTTAGCACTTCTCGTTGCGATCGTTGTATCTACAATGACCCCCGGAATTTTTGGATTGAATAAATCTGTAGAATTATCTTCGGCAAGTTTAGCACATGCTGCACTTTCAAAAGTTAAATCAAATATTGAAATACTTTCTGTATGTGATACGGGGTCTTACAAAATGGTTTATGTAAAATCACCGCCTTCAGAATGGGAAGTTGAAAATAGAACAATTCGAATTCATGGAAATGGATTTAATATTTCTACAAATACCACTATAGACATAATAATGGAAGATGATGCATCATATAATGTTTCAACATTAAAAATATTGAGTGTCAACTTAACAAGGAATGATAATAATGTTAAAATTACTATCCGTTAAAAAAGGACAGGTTTCCTTTGATTTCATACTCGCAATGCTATTTCTTTTATTGATTTTTGCATTCATGGGTCAAAATGTGTTGAATATGGCAAAATCATTTAAAGATTCTGAGACTGCTGAGCGAGGACATGCCATACTCGATATTTTTGAGAATTATGCAATTACTGCTTATTCAAAAGATGTTACAATAAATGCAACATTTGAACCAGTAGGCACTCTGAATTATACTATAAGACTTCCGAATAAAATAATTCATGTAAATTCGTCTATAAATGTTGTTTTCAAGCCTGAATCAGAAAATGGCGATTTTGTAAATGTAACTGGAAATAATGTTGATAATTCAGTAAATACTATTCCTTCAAATACTGTAAACATCTCTTTTGGGGAGTTTTATGTTTCAAAAGAATTACAAGTACCTGTTCAATAATATTTTATTTATTTTTTCTATTTTTTTATTAATTACGCCCATTCATGGGTATTATTTGGAATATTCAAAGGTTAATGCAGATCACCAGTCTTTAACTGAAACATTTAATATCGATAAGTTGGAAAATTATACCTATAAATTAAGTTACGTTCATTATGGAAATATTCAAGAAGGAATGAGCGTGAAAATATTTATAAACGGAATATATGTTTACGAGTATTCAAAAGATCTTTCTAATATTGGTTCAGGAGCATATAAAAAATCGGAAGACGGAATTGATATTACAGACTATCTTGTAAATGGAAGCAATGAATTTAAGATAGAATCACGGATATGGGAAACAAATACTTCAAGTCCATACTATGTTGTAAGAAATATTGAAATTACTGAACCATGTCCTGCAATTATAAAACTTCCAATTTATTTTAATGTAAATTTTTTAACATTTATTTTATGTACAATGTTTTTCGCAATACGAAAGTGATAAAATGACTTTGAAATCTAAGTTGTGCTCTAAAAAAGGGTATATATTTACATACGAAGCCGTTGCAGTAGTGATATTGTTTGTAGCTGTATTTTATATGGGATATTTTACATTTACGCATATAAATCTTACCAATCAGGAACAAAAACGAGATTTAGAACGATTTGAGAAAGCAAATTTAATTTCTGATATGATTTTTAAAGATTACCTTTTTCCTTCAGAATATTATAAAAACGATTATCATGATTTTTTAGAGGACGTTGCAGTTAGACATTATGGTTTCAAAAAAATTCCTGGGAGTTATGACCCGATACTTGTGTATACTAAAAATGAAACTTTGAAATATTATATTGAAATTGAAAGATATAATAGTTCTATTATCGGGCTTAGTACAGTTTCAGATAATATTTCAAATCCAAGTCCAAAATATCTACTTAGAAATATTTATTCAAAAGAAAAGAATTTATATACGCCAACACTTTTGGACTACTTTGAAGCAAATCAAACTTCACAAAACCTATCTAACGGAGAAATACTATATTTTGCAATAAATGGTTCCTCAAAAATTGATTCAATAAATGTTTCTTCAACTTTGGATACGAATGTGACATTTCTAGTAAACAAAGTTCCATATAAATTAAGTTTAAATTCGACAGAAAAAGTTTCAGAATTTGAAAAAGTTTTGAATACCTATAATGATACTTCATTTAAGTCCAATGAGGTAATGCTGTTAAATATTCAAGGAAATAGTTTGGATAACGTCACGCTAAACATATCCTGTAATGATACGTCCACATTTTATATTTTAAAAATGAAACCATATAATGTAACATTAAAGGTGGACATGGCCCAGTAACGGTGGTTTGATGATATTTGATAGTGATATGGTAATTGCGATAGTAATTCTTACGGTGGGAATGGCGTTTTACACATCATCTTTAGTTGAGCATGGGGGCGATTATGGCGATACAATCAAAACCAATATTTTTTATGATAAAGTATCCTCCCAATTAAAAGACTTAGTGCTTGATGGAACAATTGAAACAGCAATGCTTCTTAAAAATAACAACGAATCAGATGTGGCAGAAAATTTAATTAAAATTAGAGTACATTCAGAGAATTATCTTATGAACATCGGGACATGGAGTATTGATAATTCAAATGCAACCGAAAATTTTGCAATAGTTTCAACAGTAGTTCTTATTAACCGAAGTGAAGGTTGGTATGGATTTTATTGGAATGCAGGACATGAAATTCAAAGTATTGGGCCATATATCGATGAAAATATTACTTACATAGCACTCGACCTTTATGAATCCGATTACAAAAAAGCACTTTATTATTATGGAAATAATGATTCAGTAAATGTTTCCTTAAAAGTATATGGTGAATAATTTATGTATCTTTCACACACCACGATAACATTGGTTCTTTTGATGATGTTGACTGCAACTATGATTTATACAACAATAGATCTTCAAAAAGACCAGATTATTACCGAAACAATTGCTACGGCTGTTGATTTAAAATCCTCGTCAATGGAACATCTTGTGGAGACTTCGATTCCAATTGCATTTAATAAGGTATTGAATGATATGGAACTACGGGTAATTCAGTCGGGAGTATATTACAATAACGAATCGCAAGTTTTAAAGAATCTAACTTATTCACTTGAATCTGAAATAAATGGAAGTCTTGAAAACATAAAAGAAGAATATTCTTCTGAATATGATATTAATTACAGTTTTGAAGTTACGAATATTACAATGGTTGATGGATTTACATTTAAAGTAGATTATGATTTGGAATATTATCTGGCAAAAGAAAATGTATATGACTATAAAAATGTTTCAGAATCTCAGGAAATTACAATAAAAACAATAATAAGTGCTTACCATTATCTTGGATCGAATAATAACACAATAAAAGTTAGGAATCCCAATTCTTATGATTTGGAAGAATATGCTGTAAAAATGGTGCTTGATGATACCAACTTTAATTTCTTGTCAAATATAAATGATGGTGAAATCGAAGTATTTGATAATGAAAGTAATTCTCTACCTTATTGGATAGAATACTGGAATTCTACCTCTAAAAATGCAATAATTTGGGTAAAGGCAAATATAACTGCAAATAATATTGGAACATTTTACGTTGATCCAGTTGGAACAAATCTTTCAAACGGTTCAAAAGTATTTGTTATGTATGATGGTTTTGAAGGAAACACCATATTTGAGAATATTTCTGGAAATTGGATTTATAATGATTTAGATAGTAAATTAAATGGAACTTATAATGATCAAATGATAATGTGTCGGGATACTCCAATTGTTTCAAGAATAATTTCAGAAGATGAGCTTTCGGATATTGATTCTTCAGTTGATTATTATATTGTGGAAGTTGATGCAAAAGGAAACAATAGTGATTATGATTCTCCACATGTAATGCTCGGATATTTTGCAAACTATACTGGAGATCCTACAAAACTTCCACTTCACTATGATTCATTTTATACCTTAGAACTTGGAGGACTTTATGATAACACGGTTCCAAAAAGTGTTTTTTACATAAACCAAAATGGTTCTTATAACTCAATAAACATAGCTTATGAAATTTCAGACTTGTTGCAAATATCACAGGAATATGCAGTTTTTAAGAATGCAGGTAGTATATATATCGAGAGAGATTTTTTAAACGATTCAAATAGTTTTTCAAATGAAGAAACTTGGTATAGGCTAAAAGTTAGATTGAACCAGAGTAGTGGTGAGATTTGGGGAACTTACTCAAAATTAGACGATTATGTTTTAAACAATGGAAATGTTCCAAATTATAATGATCAAGAATGGGACATATCTTACCAAATAGAAGATACCGATGATATTTACGGAAGCTATTTCGAACTCGGAACATCTTCAGGTTATCCTGGAGGAATTCAAGACGTTTATTTTGATAATTTTAGGGTTAGAAAAGCTGCAGAAAATGAAACAGAACAGATGAGATTAATATTGACATATATCTCCCCTTCAAGAACACATGGCACCAGTTATGGCGAAGGATATGGTGAGAATAATTACTTTATCGAGGATGAAAACTACCCTTCAATTATAGAAATGCTTGCAGGAACCAGCACCCATAATTCAACTTATGGATACGGAATAAAATTAGTAGAAAATTAATTATTCTATTTTTTCTAAATTTCCTTCGATAAAATCTAAAATACAAGCATCAACATCATTCTGTTCACAGAAAAAACTTTCCATTTTTCCATTAAATTTTTCGCGTTTGTTAACAATAATCGCATTTGGTTTTTCTTTTAACATTTCTTCAGGAGTTAATAGTGTTTGTGTATCAACAACTTCTTTTTCTTCGATTTTAAATATTAAAAAATATTTTGCAAATTCAACATCTGAAATTGTGTCCATGTTCATTGGAACTGCAACTTTCATTTTCCCACCTTTAAATTTTTTCAACGTACATTAGCGGATAATCGAGTTCTTTAATATATTTTAATCTTAAGACAGCACGGTTTTCTTTTGTTTTTACAATTAACGATACATCGAGCATTTCACCAGTTAATGAAACATATTTTCCATCTTCAATTTCACCAACAATTGATACCGAAACATCTTCAATAAATGGCTGATTTTTTAAAGATTCAGCCATTGCAATTTCTAAACTTGTTTTAGTTTTTTCGCCAACTGGAGTTCCAACAAACTGGTGGAAAAGCGCTCCAAGCGAAATTCCCCCTTCAAAAACAGCTCTTTCTCTATCACTTAAATTTTTAAAGTATGATTCGAAAATTTCATTTTTTTCAAGGCTTTTTTCAGACATTTTCTACACCAAATAATTCTTCTTCAAGAGATTTAATACAAACAGAAAGAACAGAATCAATTGCTTCTTCTTTTGTTTTTTCTTTATCCCACGGAGCATTTAATCCGGCAGCTTCAGCATGTCCGCCACCCTGCCCACCAAGTATTTTTGCGACGTTTTCCAGTAAAGCACCCATGTGGACTTTTTTCGAAATTGATTTTCTTGATCTTACACTTATTCTAATTTCCCTATCTCGTTTTCTTACAGCAACAACAAATGCAATATCTGCCCCAATACTAACGATTGTTTTTGCACAAGATGCTTCATGAGAACTCGCATGAGATATTGCAATAGTGTATCCATCAAGTTCCATTAATTCCATCCTACTGCACGCTTTCAAATGTGCAATTCTTTTGCTTGGATCACTTTCCTGGCTTAAAAGATAAAGAACTTTTTGAAAAGAAACGTCTTTCATTAACCACGAGATTATATTGAATGTTGATTCTTTTGCAATTTTCAAATGTTTTGTGTCATATAATATACCACACAAAAGTCCTATTCGAATATTTTTTGGAGGGTAGATTTTCATTTCCCTAAATAAATTTGCAACAAGTTCGCAAGTTGAAGTTGAATATTCATCAACAATGTAAAATTTGCAGAAATCGATAAGATCGGTTTTTTTGTGGTGGTCTATTAAAATAACGTCTGAGCTGACTAATTCTTCAGAATTTACTGTAACTTGATTTATCGAAGAAGTATCTACTAAAAAAACAGTTTTAGGTAATTTTGGATACTCGATGATTTCAACTTCTTCGTTTAATTCATTTAAAATTGATCTTGAAAGTTTGCTCACTGAATCTGCAGATATTTTTAAATTTTTTTCTTTTGATTTCTTCTTAGAAAAGCTGTTTGCAAGCTGCTTTAAACCGATTGCAGCGCCAACTGCATCAGGATCCGCATTATGGTGACATAGAAATAAAATATCATCATTTTTCAGATAATCTTTTAATATTTCAATTTTTTTTTTCATAAGCAGACCTAAAAAAGAGTTAAAAAAGTTGATTAAATTATTGGCCCTGACCCATTACTTTTTGGAGGCTTTCTTGTAATTCTGTGTATCTTTTCTGCATTTTTTCTTCCTGTTTTTCAAAAGTAGTTACTCTGACCTGAAGTGTTTCTACTTTTTCACTTAATTCTTCTTTTACTTCAGCCTTGTTTCTTTTAATGAGGATTCCTCCAGCCATTTTGAACACTTCGTCGGATCCGGATTTTTCCATTTCTTCGATAGCTTTTTCCATTTCCTTCAATTGTGTTTCAAATTGCTGTTTTTGGTACATTATCATTTGTAACTGCTGCTGGAGTTGTTGGAATTGCATTAACTGATTTTGAACATTTGCGGGTAATTCCATGATTTCAATCCTCTTTTAGTTTTAATTTATTTTTTAAACTCATTTTATATATCAATTATTATTCATCTTCTGTTAGTTTATATATACTTTCTGCAACTTTTATCCAACGAAGATACGAATAAATGGACGCTTTTAAGATACTCAATTCATCAGAAACACACGATATAACAATTGAATTTTCAAAAAGATCCATTTCGCATTTTGATCGAACTTGTGATGCGACATGTTCTGGAAAAACAGATTTGTAAATAATTCGGGCTTTTTTTGGAGTTTCAAAAGTTAGTTTCATGGTAAATTTAGGACATGCCATATTAACACTACTCAATATCGAGTATCTTTACGGTCTTTATCTTCAAACTAGGGCCTAAATTTTCTGAGTCTTTATGAACTTCAATGTAAAACGTGGACTCATCAACCGTTTTAAAGTTAAGCACTACATCAGAACTCTCTTCTTCATAATTACTCAATTTTTTGAATAAATATTCGAAAAACAATTCTTTTAAATTTTCAGTATTCTTATCAAACTTTGAACTCAATTTTCCAGAGTTTTTAAAAACTTTCCCTGAGACTTCCCTTTGAAGTTTTAAGGATAGATTCATTGAAAGAATTTTATTATTTTCAAAATTAAATATTTTGAGCCTTCCAGGGTTACCTTTTAGTTCTTCTACAATTATCATATCGTCCTTATTTTCAATTAGCTCAGAGAGAGGAATTTTCCCCCTGTTCAATATTTCAAAATTAAAAACCCTCGCTAAATCGTTTACAAGGCTTCTGGTTCTTTGAGAAGGTTTTCTGGAAGTGGTAATTATCATTATCTTGCCTGAACTTTTTTAACTATTTTAGGCCTTAATTTTATCAAAACTCTGTTACTGCAGTGAGGACATTTAGCTTTTAATCCTATTTCATCAAGAGTTACAATTTTTCCGCAGTTGGAACATCTGTACTCTGCCATAATATCACCTAAAAAAGCTTAAAATGAAAAATAAATGGTTTAAAAATAATTAAATTAGATTTCTCTACTTTTACTTTCGATAACTCTTCTGATTGCTTTTGTAACAACTTTACCAGCACCAGTTTCAGGGGTGTATGCTCCACCAGCGATTTTTGCACCGCATTTTTCACATACCCAGATTGAGGTTCCTGCTCTTTTTAATTTAGGGAATGCACAAACAGGACATTTGTATTCTTTTTTCTGTTTAATTTCAACGTCTCTTAATCTTACTCTGATTTTTCTACCGTATCTTGATCCAAATCTTCCTGCTGAACCAATTTTTTTAGTGTGGCTAAATTCTACCATTATTTCACCTGTTTCTATCCGTAAATTGATTAATCATATCTTTTAAGTACTTTAGTTTGAACAGTTCCTTTTGTAAGTTTGTTCAAATGCATGTAAAATTCGCTTTCAATACCGCTTGGAATTTCGATTACAAGAACAAGCGAACCATCGCCCATCCACTCTTCCTGCTTGGTCGCGCCGTAGTCATGAAGTGTATGGTATGTGTTTCCAGCAAATTCTCCGGGAATTTTAACTGCAACATCTCTTTTTTCAAACTTAATGGGTAAAAGTTTCCTCAATTCCTTAATAATTTTAGGAATTTGTTCTTCAGCGCTTTTATAAATATCAACACTGAGTCTAGCTTCTTCCATAGCGTTTTCAATCCTTTTTGGCGGATGAGGAGTATCAGTTTGAGGGTTTATCGTGTTTTTTGAAATTATTGACACGATCTGTTTTCGCTTTTGTTCTTGTATTTCTTTTCGCTGGTTAGCCGTTAACTGAACAGTTCCTTTTTTTAGAATCTGTTCTGCGATTTCCAAAGGATTCAAGGTTTCAAAAATCTTCAAAAGTAAATCTTCTGGAACTTTTTCCCCTTTTCCAGAATCTTTATAAACCGCTTCAGCGCCCAAGACTTCTGAGATGCCTATTGGCTGTCCTTCTTTAAATTTAGCTGCCAAGTATGGATCCACGAGTATTTCGAATTTTTCCCCATGTGATTGAAGCCTTGCTATAACAGCATCGTCCAATGACACCATATCTATCCCTTCTTTTATTTATATACCTTTCCCTGCAATAAATAAAACAATAATGAGGGGTTTTTTTAGGTATTATTTTGAATTTATCTTAATTTAGCTTATTCAATATCTTCTTCGCCTTTATTTTTTTCAGCTTCTGCTTCTTCAGCTTCAACTTTTTTGTAAACTGCTTTTACGATTTTTTCGATTTCATCAACACTTATTTTTTCAACTAATTTTCCAGAATCCTTTACAATTGCCATATCAATGTTTTCAGGCTTTAATTCTTCAGTAGTTTTGCTTAAAGCGTAAAGTGCTAATTCCATTCCTTCGTTAACAGTCATATCTTCGCTATATTTTGATTCGAGAACTTCCATTGCAATAGGCCTTCCTGAACCGATTGCTGTTGCTTTGTATTCTATTAAAGCACCGCTTGGGTCAGTTTCAAACAATCTTGCACTATGTCTGTCGATTCCGGTAATTAAAAGTGCTAAACCAAATGGTCTTGCGCCGCCGTGTTGGGTGTATGCCTGTTTAATGTCACAGATTTTTTTTGCAAGTGCTTCAACGGTGATTGCTTCACCGTAGGAAATCCTGTTCATCTGTGCTTCGAGTCTTGCTCTATCGATTAAAACTCTTGCATCAGCAACTAAACCTGATGTGGCAGCTACAATATGGTCGTCAATCTGGAATATTTTTTCAATAGAAGAAACATCGATTAATTTGCTTGTAATTCTTCTATCAACTGCGAGAACTACTCCATCTTTACACTTAATGCCAACTGCAGTGGTTCCTCGTCTCACTGCTTCTCTAGCATATTCAACCTGGTAAAGTCTTCCTTCTGGGCTGAATATGGTTATTGCCCTATCGTATCCTGATGCCGGAACCATTTGTTGCATATAATTGCCTCCAAAATTTAAATTAATAAGTATGAATTGAAAATTAACGGTTATAATAACTACTTTTCGCTGAATTTTTATATATAGCTATCTTTTTATGTCTGAAACTCACTTCCGCTATATGTTAATATATTAGAAAATCTAATATATTCATGTACAGATAGGTGAGAAAATGATCCCTGTAACAATTTCCGAAGAAGCAAGGGAGTTTATAAACGAAAAAATAAACGATACGGGTTCAAAAGACTTGATCGTATTTTTCGAAGGTTTTGGTTGAGGTGGCCCTAAATTCGGGATTGACATCGCAAGTAAAATCGTCGAAACGGATGAAAAAATTTACGACGAAGATTTTAGAATCTTTATCGATAAAATGGCTAGACAGGTATTAAATGAAGTATATATTATCGTAAAAAAGTCCGTTTTCAGCGGAAAATATCTGGCAGTAAAAGGAGCAGGTGGCTGCTGTTAATTTAAGAACCCTAAAAGGGATTAAAAACAGCATATCCTATTTTTTTGTTATATTATTTTGTAATGATTAATGCATCTCCAACGAATCCGCCCTGCCCTTCTTCTTTTATGAATGCAGGATTGATATCAATTTCACTTATTTCTTCGTAGGTTTCCATTAAAACTCCGACTCTAACGATTAATTCTTTTAAAAATTCGATATCGCTTCTTTTTTCGCCCCTAACTCCCTCTAAGATTTTATATGATTTCAGGGATTGGAGTATTTCTCCAGCGTATTCTTTCGTTATTGGTGTAATTCCAAAAGAAACATCTTTTAAAACTTCTACGAATATTCCACCAAGTCCGGTCATAACAACAGGTCCAAATACGGGGTCTCTTTTAGCACCAATGATAATTTCTTTTCCGGTGACGAACTGTTCGATCAAGACACCATCGATTTTTCCATCGATTTTTCTATCAAACAGATATTTTTCCCCATTTTTTATTATCGTTTCAAATGCTTCGGATGCATCACTTGGATCAATTATAACACAACCTGCATCTGATTTGTGCAAAATATCCGCTGAAACAACTTTCATTACAACTTTTCCTAAATTTTCAGCGTATTCTTTAGCTTCTTCTTTGGATGTGGCAACAAATTTTTCAGGGATTGCAAATCCATTCAATTTTAAAAATTCTTTTGAGTTGCTTTCATTTGCATTTGCGAGCAATTCATCAATTTTTTCTTGGTTGTTAGCTTTAGCATCTGCTATTTCGGTTCTGATTTCATTTAAGTATTCGGGACTGTCGTATTTGTCCATGAGGTGGCTTTGTCTGTATAAACAAGCCAATGCCTTAACTGCAAGTTCCGGGCAGATAAATGATGGAATTCCCTTTTCTTGTAAGTAGCTTCTTGCTTCCAATACGGAAGTTCCTCCAACAAAAGATGCAACGATCGGAATTTTATCTTTTTTACAGATCATGTAGTTTTTAAGTTTTACAAGTTCTCTTGCAACACCGAGTGCATCAGTCATTCCTTGTGGAGTCAATATTGCGAGTAATCCATCTACGTTTGGGTCATTTTCAACCAATTCAAATGCATGTTTATATCTATCAACATCTGCATCTCCTATTAAATCCAGTGGATTTGAAATACCTGATGTATCGGGCAAATATTTTTTCAATTCAGAAACAGTTGTTCCTGAAAATTCTGCAAGTTCCAGTCCGAAATTTTCAACAGAATCTGCCGCCAAAACACCAAATCCTCCTGCATTTGTAATAACTGCAAGTTTTTTGGATCTCATTGGAGGTTGTACCGAAAATATTTTTAATAAATTTACGAGGTCTTCAAAGCTTTCTACGTTAAATACACGGCTTTTTTTGAATGCAGCATCATATACCGCATTGTTTCCTGCAAGGCTACCTGTGTGTGAAGAAGCAGCTTTTGCACCTTCTTCGGACTTTCCACTTTTTAAAACAATTACTGGTTTTTTCCTTGAAATTTTTTTAGCAGCACTTATGAATTTTTCGTCCTTTAACCCTTCAATATAAAGCGCTACAACTTTTGTGTGGGGATCATTTTCAAGGTAATTTAATAGTTCATATTCTTGAACGTCGATTTTGTTACCCATACTAACGATTTTTGAAAATCCTAGGTTATAATAATTTGCAATATCGAGCAGTGCAGTCATAATTGCCCCACTTTGTGAAATAAATGCAATATTGCCCATGTTTGAAAATTCTTTACTGAATGATGCGTTTAAATGGTTATGAAGATTTATCACACCAAGGCAGTTTGGACCGATTGTTCTAATCCCATACTGGTCAATAATTGCCTTTAACTTGTCTTCTAACACGTGGTTGTTGGTTTCTGCAAATCCTGCAGTAATAATTATTGCGGATTTTACTCCTTTTTTTCCACATTCTTCCATAGCATCTACTGCATATTCTGCAGGAATTGATATAATTACAAGGTCTGGGGCTTCAGGAAGGTCTAAAACAGAACCGTAGCATTTAATCCCGTATACCTCATTGTATTTTTTGTTAATAGGGTATACTTTTCCACCGTGCTGTTTGAAATTCAGCAGGTTTTTCATTACGGACTGTCCAACTTTTCCTTCAATTTCCGATGCACCAATTACTGCAACTGATTTTGGGTTGAATATTCCTTCAAGAGTGTTCACATATATCCCTCGGTTTGTTATATTTTGATAAATATAATTATAATTAATAATAATTAACAATAGGTAATTACAGTTTAATTTAATATATGAATCTTTCGGATTTGAAGTTAATAATAAATTCATTTTTCGGGTGTTGGCGGGTATGGAAGAGATCAAATGCGTTCAGGAAAGAGGAAATATTTTAAAATTTGAACAGCTAAGAGCAAAACTCAAGATTAATGATAAAAAGGGCATATCTTCTTTTGAAATAAAGGTGATTGACGAAAATTCAGAACAGTACGGAATCTCAAAAGAAACATTGATGGAAAATGCTGGAAGGGCTGTTTTTGAAGAAATTGTTAATTTAAACGTTGATTTCTCAAAAGCGTATGTATTATGCGGTACGGGAAATAATGGTGGAGATGGTTTCGTTATTGCACGACACCTTGCGAATAATTTTGCTACATTTGTCGTATTAATTGGAAATGAAGGAAAACTAAGAACTTCTGAAACTCAAAAAAACTTTAATATCATAAAGAATATGGAACGTTTTGGTAATTTGGATTACATAAATATTTTAGAAAATGAAAAGGTAATGGAGTTACTAAAAACGATTGAAACTGAACTAAAAAATGAAAAAATACTGATAATTGATGCAATGCTCGGAACAGGAGTTACTGGAAATTTAAAAAATCCCTATTCAATAACGGTTGATTATTTGAATGCTTTAAAGGGCAAATACTATGAAAATTTGAAAATAATCAGTGTAGATGTCCAAACTGGAAATTTAAAATCCGATCTGGAAGTTATACTCCACAAAAAAAAGACTGAGAACAAAAATAAAAATTTTGTTGTCAAAAGTATTGGAATTCCAAAATATATTGAAAATATGGTTGGAAAAGGGGATTTTTACCTTTTAAACAAAAGAAAGCAAAATTCCCACAAAGGACAGAATGGAAAAGTGCTGATAATTGGTGGATCGAAAGAATATCATGGTGCCCCCGTTTTTTCGGCCCTTGTAGCTTCTAAATTTGCAGACCTTGTTACAGTTGCTTCAGTTTCAAAAGTTATGAATACAGTTCGAAATTATCCTGAATTAATGCCGTATGAATTAAATGGAAATTATATTGGTCAAAATCATGTAGGTGAACTTTTAAAATTGTCTGAAACGTATGATTGCACAGTTTTAGGAAGCGGAATTTCAATAAATAATGATACAAAAGAGTTTGTAAATTCCTACATTAATGAAACAAATGGAAAAGTAGTTATTGATGCTGATGCAATAAAGTTAATAGACTATGAAAATTTTGAATTCAAAAATAATTTTATATTTACCCCACACAAAAAAGAATTTGAATATCTCGAAAATTATATCGAAAGTTCAAAATTCAAATCAACCGCGGTTCTAAAAGGCAGTCCTGACATCGTGTTTAATTCTAATAATATTAAAATGAACGTTACTGGAAATCCGGGAATGACCTCTGGCGGAACTGGAGACATATTATGCGGAATTATTGGTGCAATTTATTCCTGTAATGACGCATTTCCTTCAACATGCTGTGGAACGTATATAAACGGATATTGTGGAGATTTATTGGAAAAAGAATATGGATATTATTACAATTCAACAGATATTATCAAAATATTGCCAAAAGCACTAAAAGAACTTCTATAATAACTAACTTATTGAGGGAACTCATGGAAAATAACGTATTTAATGCAGATATGCATATTCACACCAAATACTCTGGAATGATGAAGTATATGGGATTAAAATTTCCAGATTCGGTTGAAGAGCCGTTAAAAGTAATGAAATGTGCAAAAGCAAATGGCATGGATATAATTGCTGTAACTGATCATAACACGATTAAAGGCGCTCTTGAAACGAAAAAATACGAAAAAGAGTTTGGAATCGAAGTTGTAGTTGGAAGCGAAATAATGTCAAAAGATGGTGAAATTTTAGGATTATTCTTAAATGACGATATCCCAAAAAGACTGTCTGGTGAAGAAACTATCGAAAGAATCCATGAACAGGGCGGACTTGCAGTATGCCCTCACCCTTACAGCCCAATCTGTGAAGCAATCGGCGATAAGGTATTCGAACTTGATTTTGATGGAGTTGAAGTTTACAATGCATACCACAGAGATGGAATTGTAAACAACATTGCACTTGATAAGGTTCTGAAAAACTATCACAAGTCTCCTTTTGCATTTTTAGGAAATAGTGATGCGCATTTAGCAAGAATGATTGGAAATGGAAACACCAAATTTGAAGGAAACTGTGCAGATGATTTATTTAATGCAATAAAACACAGAAAAACAACTTACGAAGGAACGCCAACTCCACTTTCAGATATAATTTTGTGGAGTTACAATGTAATTTACGCTTCAGAAAAAGCGCTTTTAAGATCAATGGTCAGAAAAGAAGATAACATTGTAAATTACAACTGCTCGAAATTTAAAAAAGGTCTCGCGGCATTTGGTGGTTTAATGTATATTGGAACGCCACTCCCGCTTCTTGCAGGGGTTTTGGGAAACATATATCTTAAGAAAAAAGCAAAACAGAAATTAAAAGAAGTAATTCAAGAAGTTATTTAATTTTTAAGTTTTTTTATTTTTAAATAATTAAATTAATTCAACAAAGTTTTCAATCATTTTTAAACCGTTTTTACCACTTTTTTCAGGATGGAACTGGGTAGCATAAACGTTTTTTTTATTTAAAACACACGGGAATTCGTAACCGTAATCAGTAGTCCCTGAAATCACGTTTTTTTCTGAAGGATTTACGTGATACGAATGTACAAAGTAAAAATATTCATTATTCGCTATTCCTTCAAAAAGGGGAATATCTTGAACTTGATTTACTGTATTCCAGCCCATGTGGGGGATTTTTTCAGAATGCCTAAATTTTATTACGTCTCCAGATATTACTCCGAGACCAGGAATTTTGGGACATTCTTCACTTTTTTCAAGAAGTAACTGCATTCCTAAACAAATTCCTAAAAACGGAACGTTTTGAACACATTTATTAATTATTTCATTTAGGGAACAGTCTCCGGTTTTTTGGGAAATATTTTTCATTGAATCTCCAAAATTTCCAACACCTGGGAGGACTAACTTGTCAGCACTTAAGAGAATTTCGGGGTCACTTGTAACAACGATGTCTTTCGTGTAGAGTTCAAGTGCCTTTTCGATACTCCTCAAGTTGCCTGCATTATAATCAATTATTGCAATCACGATTATCCCGTTTTAGTATAATTCTTCTTCGAGTTCTTTCAATGTTTTAGATATTTTCTCATATGCTCTGTATGCATCTTCGATTACTTTTAATCCAGTAATTACAACTTTTCCACTACCGAATATTAATACAACAACTTTTGGGTCGCTTAATCTGTAAACTAATCCTGGAAACTGTTCTGGTTCATATTCTGTGCATTCTAAGGTGGATATATCATCTAAATTAGGTTCCATTCCAAGTTCGGTTGTAGCAACCATGTTTTGTACGTTTACTTCAGGATTGTCGATGAGATCCATTCCTGCTTCTTTCAATTCTTTAGTTATTTTGTTTATTGCAATTACTGCATCTTCTTTGCATTTTGCACCGGTACAATTTAATTTACCACTTCTAAATATCAAAAGTGCAACTTTTGGGTCGCTTAATCTGCAAACCAGTCCGGGAAACTGTTCTGGTTCATATTCTGCGTTATCTAATATATCTGCGGCATATTCTAAGTCAATATCTGTTCCGATCTGTGTCGATACAACTACGTTTACGATTTTGATTTCAGGTTCCACATTTTCACCAGTTTATATATCTGGTATAAATTTCTATTTATATAGTATATAAACGTTTATATGTTAAATTATATATTTAAATCTACCAATTAATATGCCTAAAATAAAAAGAGAGTATTCGGAAAAGTAATTATCCGAATAAAGCACCGAGACCAGCTGCAGCAGCTGCTCCTGTGTCTTCTTTTTTCTCTTCTTTCTTTTCTTCAACTGGTGCAGCTGCAGTAGCTGCAGGAGCAGCAGCGGCTACTGGTGCGATTGCAGCTTTTTCGATAGCTTCTGCAATGTCAACACCTTCTAAAGCAGCAACCAAAGCTTTAACTCTAGCTTCGTTTGCTTCAACGCCACCAGCTACTAAAATAGCTTTAACAGCGTCTTCTGTGATTTCTTTACCTGCTGAATTTAATAATAATGCTGCGTATATGTATTCCATAAAGTACACCTCCAAGATGCATGAACCTTTTTTTGAAATTATCCGTTTGTATATATATTTTTTTGTATTGTATTATAAATTATTTTAGAAGAGCATTCCAAGACCTGCAGATGGTGCAGCTTCTTCTTTTTTCTCTTCTTTCTGTTCCTCAACAGGAGCTTCTTCAACTGGTGCAGCTGCGCCTGATGAAATTTTTCCTTTTAAGTCTTCGTCTAAAGCGTCATCGCCAGCAAGGCCTGCAACAGCAATCATTTGAGCGTAAGCTTTTCCAAGGATTGCATCAGCGGTTTTGTCTGTTACGAATGCACTTTCAACTGATACAGCTTTTGCATCGTTGAATGCTTTTTGAACGATTGTTTCAACTGTCGCGCTTGTTGGGATAACAGCGTTAACTGACAAGTTGAATGCACTTGTGTAAGCTTTTTGGATTTTTCCGATGAATTCTTCTTCATCGATTTTCAAATCGCTTTCAGTGTATATAATACCATCTTCGTAAACTCCGAGTACGTTTAAACCAACTGTAACTGGTTTAATACCTAATGCAGAGAGTACAACTGAAAGTTTTTGTGAAACAACTTCGCCTTCTTTTACAACGACGGTGTCTTCTTTGATTCCGATTTTACCCTTATCAATAGCAGCGGGTAATCCAACTGCTTTCAATTCACTTAAGAAAGGTCCTGGTGGCATTCCTGTTGAACCAGCTTTAATTTCGATATCGCATGGAGCAACTGCGCCTCCTTTAACAGGTGCAGGGCTTTTGCTTTCATCAAGTGTTTTATATAATTTGAATGGGTTCATTTCGGTAGCAATGATTGCAGCACCTTTGTCCATGTAATCTACTAACTTAGCAAATTCAGGATTTCCGGTTTCTTCAGCAACTTCTTCAATTGCCCTTTTCATGAGTGTGTTTCTTGACATTTTTAATGTCATTTGGTCTCTGATTTTGTCCCTGATTTCTTGGAGTTGTACCGCAGGAACTTCCATCATGTCAATTAATGCAATAATGCTTGAACTTTTAAGTAATTCTTTTAATGCATTAACTTCTTCAATTTTCCAAGGGGCAATCTTATGTTCTGATTTAGCGTCGATCATATTTTCAACCCCTCTATTTCTCAATAGGAGCAGCTGCGCCCATTGTAAGTTTTGTAAATGCACTTTTAACGTGGTAGAGTCCTTTTTCGTATTTTCGGGACACTACGTTTAAAATTGCTTCAGCATTTGCAGCAAGCTCATCATCGCTCATAGATTCGTGGCCAATGTACACTTGGAATAATGCTTTATCCCTTGTGTTGATTGAAACCGTTTTTTGGAATCTAGCAACTAATGGAGCTAAATTTGCATTACCTGGCACTGGTTGTGGCATTTTACCTCTAGGACCTAGAACAGGACCTAATGATTTACCTACCAATGGCATCATATCAGCCTGAGCGATAAAGAAGCCATGTGCGTTAGCAATTTTTTTAGCTGTTTTTTTGTTTTTACCTAATTCTTCTAATTCTTCCTGTCTTATTACAGTGAGGCCCATTTCTTCTGCTTGCGCAGCCAAGTCACCTTTCGCAATAACCGCAATCGCTACGTCTTTACCTCTTCCACTTGGTAAAACGATTTGTTCTTTCAATCTGTTTTCAGGTCTTGAAAGATCCAACTCTTTTAAGTTGACGATGAGATCTACGGATTGCGTGAAGTTTCGCGGCTTAGCAAGAGTTCGAGCCTCCTTCACTGCGTTCAGTATTTTTTCACTGTCCATGTTGATGCCTCCTGTAATTATTTAACCGCACCAATGCGATCTAAACATGGGGCAGACATACTATCACTTACTATTATATATAAGTTTCTGAGATAAAAGAAGTCACTTTTTTAAAAGTCGGGTTAAAAACGCCTGTATTTAGTTAAAAAAGAATTTATGCGTATTAAATTATTACTTATAATTCTTTAAGTGTTTTGTTGCAGAGATCGACGATGTCTTTTAAAGCTTCTTTTAAAACTTTTTCTGCATCCGTTTTTTCATCAGTTTTTAACATGATTGTTGGGTTTGAAATGTATCTTCCAGTATCTGGATCTAAAACAGGGTGTTCTACACCGTATGATGCGAGAATGACACCTTTTTTGGATAACAATACTTCTTTTATCAAGTTGCTCAAGGAGTGGTCGTCATTTACCAATTCTAATTCGATAAAGTTTTTGCTTTTTTCAACAATGTTAACGTAGTTCATTTTTTCACACTCAAAAGTTCTTTTCTTGTTAAATATATATCCTTATTAAGAACAATTTTCTCGTCTTCTTCTCTAAATAGTTCTTTTTCAAGTCCTTCTTCGATTAATTCATCGATATCTCGCCCTGTTATGTACGCCGCAAGAGTTATTACGTTTTTAACAGGTTTTGATCCAATATTATAAAAGTTGAGTTCAGAGTAAATATCAAGAATGTCTTTTAAGATACTATTAATCTCTTCTATTTTATGTTCACACTTGATTACGTTTTCATCTTTTAAATATTTAAAATTAATTTTTAATGCAGTGAGTGTATCCAAAACAAGGTCTTTGTTTACTGGGTATTTTAAATCGTTTAGTTTGTATTCAAATAATCCTTTAGCATCTTTATTGTATTTATTGTGAACTGTATCGATAATATTGAGTATATTTTTATGATCTTCTACAAGTTTGTACTTTTCATCGCCAAATATCTTTATTCTTGCACTGTTGTATGCATTATTCTCTGAATAATTTGCTTTTGCATCAAATGAATAATCAATGCCTAATTTAGATATCCTTTCGCAGATTTCGATGATTTCTTCTTCAGTTCCTTTAATTGATATTATTCTTTTCATAATTCTCACCAGAGGGGTCCGAAATAGTCTCTTCAAAAAATAGATACAAAACTTCAAAAAAGTTAATCCGTGTCATATATAAAACTATGTAGTTATACTTTACGCCTCAAAAATATAAAACTGTTGGCAAAATAAAAGTAGTTTTTTTAACTTTTGCATATTTACAAAAACCATATCAAAAATGTTATATATATTATTGCCCATATGGGGAATAGTCCTGCAAAACTTCTATCTGATTATTCTAGGTTAATAAAACCTCAAATATTTGCAGGATACCTCTATTCTTCAAATAGGATTCTGCAATTAAAAAAAGAAAGTAAGGCGATATTAAATAGATTATCTATGCTGTTTTTGTTGCGGTTGTTGTTTCTTTTGTTCTTGCTGTTTCTTAGTGTCTGGCATATATACCACCCCTTTTATTACAATATATAATTTATTTCTGTTCTATTTAAAATTTATCAGATTAATGAAGTCCTTCTTTTAATTAAACGTATAATTATAAACTATAATCAATAATATCTATTTTTAAAGCTTTAATGGTTCTGCGTTCGAAAATCGATTTATATATTTGGTGCCAGCAAAACTCTGAAAATTTATTTAACTGTTTTTGAAGAGAATTGTAATTACAAAAGGGGGGAGATTATGGTACATGTTTCATATTCGAGCGTAAATGAAACGCTTGACCACTGGAAATTTAGGAAAAATATGAGAAATCGGATTAAAAACAGCTTTAATCTGGAAAGACTTTTCAAAGCACACGAAAAATACCGGGATTTGGAAAATACGGTTTATAACAAAATAAAAAAACGAGAAGAAAAGGAAAAGAAATCTAAAAAATAAATTACTACTTTTTTTATTTTAGTCTATTTGAATCTGTTTTTTTACACGCAAGTTTTACACGCAAGTATAAGAAAAAAATCAGAAAAGTATAAATCGGTAAGATTAGACATTAGTATAGATACAACAATTACTTTTATAACAGAATCAGAATATTACTCTAAATCACGAATAAACGTTTTTATTGTTGATATTTGTAAAAATCAGGCGAAAACATGTTAGAATCTATATTAAAAAACACTTCAGAAATTGTATCAAGCGAAGAACTAGCTGAACTTTTAAAGAAAGAAGAAAAAATTGCATACATCGGTTTTGAACCAAGTGGTAGAATTCACATGGGCCATTACTTGCAGATAAGAAAGATGATCGATCTTCAAAAGGCAGGATTTAAAATATTAATATTATTGGCAGATTTACACGCATACTTAAACCAAAAAGGAACGATGGAAGAAGTAAGGGCTCTCGGCGAAGAAAACAGGAAAGTATTCGAAGCAATGGGTCTTGTTGCAGATTATGTTTATGGAAGCGAGTTCCAGTTAAAAGACGAGTATACAATAGACGTTTACAAACTCGCACTTTCAACCACATTAAACAGGGCAAGAAGGAGCATGGAAGTAATTGCCAGAGAAGACGAAAATCCGAAAGTCGCAAGTGTGGTATATCCATTAATGCAGGTAAACGATATAAAACACTTAAATGCGGACGTTGCAGTTGGTGGAATGGAGCAGAGAAAAATTCACATGCTTTCAAGGGAAATTTTGCCTAGCATGGGATACAAAGCTCCAGTATGCATACACAACCCTGTTTTAACTGGACTTGATGGCGAAGGCAAGATGTCTTCCTCAAAAGGAAACTTCATTGCAGTAGATGACGATGAAGCTACAATTAAGAAAAAAATGAAAAACGCATTTTGCCCTATGAAAGAAGTTTCGGGAAACCCGGTTTTGGAAATTGCTAAATACTATATCGAATACCCTGCAACTGTGAAAAGGCCGGAAAAATTCGGTGGAGATTTAGTTTTAGAATCTTACGAAGCTTTAGAAAATGCATTTGTTGAAGGACTTCACCCAATGGATGTTAAAAACCTCGTTTCAGATCAATTAATTGAAATTTTAAGACCGATTCGTGAAAAAATGAATGAATAATGATAAATAGTGAAATTATGGCGTTAGATCAATTATATTTTGGAAATACATTGTATTCATACATGATATTTTTAATATTCATATTTTTTGGAATATTTTTTGGAAAAGTAATGTACATATTTTTAAATAAGTATGTACGAGTTCTTGCAGGAAAAACAAAGACTAAATTAGATGATGTAGTACTTGATGCAGTAGAAATTCCGTTAATAATTGTTGTTTTTGTTTTATTTTTTAAGTATGGCTTAAAAAATTTAGTTTTACCTGATCATCTAGCTTTGTGGCTCAATGAATCCTTAACGGTAGCACTAACTTTTGCAGGAGTTTTATTTTTACTTAAAATTGTGGATGATATAATTGTAAATTATGTGGTTCCAATTGTTGAAAAGTCAGAAAATAAACTCGACGACCAGCTTGTTCCTTTAATGAGAAAACTGGTCAAATTTTTGATTTTTATTGCAGGTTTGCTGCTTATTTTATCAAATGTTGGTTATAACATTTCAGCACTTCTTGCAGGACTTGGTATCGGTGGTTTGGCAGTTGCGCTTGCTGCAAAAGATACAATCGAAAATTTAATTGCTGGATTTATTATAATTGTTGACAGGCCTTTTAAACTGGGCGACTGGATAAACTGGGGCGGAAAGGAGGGTATTGTAGAAGAAGTTGGAATCCGGAGTACGCGGGTTCGTTCATTTGGAGATACCATAATCACTGTTCCAAATGCAAACATCGTCCAAACTGAAATTGAAAACTTCTCAGAACGGAGAAAAAGACAGGTAAAAGCAACAATTGGTTTAACTTATGATACACCTGTTGACAAAGTAAAACGTGCAAAAGAAATAATAGAAAACGTTTTAAATGATCATCACGGAGTTGTAGATCCTATAAGGGTTTCATTCGTTGAATTTGGAAGTTTTTCACTTGATTTAAGGGTGGAATACTTTGTAAGGGATTTCGGGTTTGATTTCTTCTTAAATACAAAGGATGAAGTAAATATAAAAATCAAAGAAGAATTTGAAAAAGAGAATATCGAATTTGCATTCCCTACGCAGACTGTATACTACAAAAAAGAATAATGATCTATTTTTATTATTTTTAAAGGGAAATTTATGGATAAGACTTGGGCGTTAATTTTTGCAATTGTTGTTGGATTTGTAGCATCACTTCAACCGATAGTAAATTCAAAATTGGGACAAAATATCGGTTCTAAAAATGCAGTATTTGTAAATTTCTTAATTGGACTCTTTTTAATTGGGTTAATAATTTTAATTAGTGATCCTTCTTCGATTAAACAGCTTTCAAAAGTACCTGCAATAAATCCGGTTTATCTTCTCGGAGGAATTATGGGTGTAATTATTGTTCTGCTTTCATTAATTGTAGTGCCGGAACTTGGAGCGCTTTCTGCATTTTCAATTTTTGTTGGAGTTCAATTGATAAGTGGTGCATTAATTGATCATTTTGGAATATTTGGGATCCAAAAATCACCAATAACTCTTCTTAAAATATTTGGAATAGCTTTACTGCTTATTGGAATGAGAATACTGGTTAAATAATTTTAAAAATAAATTTTGTTATATTTTAATATTAAAAAACTTTTTTAAAATATTATTTAATGATATTTCACTATCTAACTAATTATTTAGTACTATTTATGAAAACTTCATAGTAATCATGTATTTATATTGATAAAAAATAAAGTAATACTAAATATTAAATTATTGTAAATATCTATAAAATTGTAATATTAAGAATCGACAGATTTTGTTATTTGAAATTTAGTATTACTCAAATTTTAAGGAAAAAGTTATCAAAAGTGATTGTTATGGAGTTTATTATATGTTTTTCAGCTTTTTTACTTGGTGCCATGCACGCACTTGAACCGGGTCACGGAAAATCTATAATGGCAGCTTATGTGATTGGAACAGATGCAAATCTTAAAGAATCACTTACCCTTGGTTTTACAATCCTGTTTTCTCACGTAGTTATCATATTTCTCCTAGGATTGTTTTCAATCTATATGGTGGAATATTTTAACATTGGATATGTAACTACAGTAATGGAAGTTCTTGGTGGAGTTATTCTTTTATTGGTTGGAGCATGGATTGTTAAAAGCTATTATTTCCCTCATGAACACAGTATTGACACGAATAAAAGTTCAATAGCTATTGGATTGTCTGCAGGTTTGGTTCCATGTCCTGCAGCTCTTGCAGTATTGTTATTTAGCATATCCAACAATGCGATATTTGATGGGTTTTATTATGTATTAGTATTTAGCATAGGCCTTGCAGCGAGTATTGCGTTATTTTCGATACTATTTGTTAAAAGCAAAGATTTTTTAGAAAAATACGTCAAAAACGAACAGATAAACAAACTGCCATTAATTAGCGGGATAATAATTATATTATTTGGATTTTGGAATATTTCTGGTCCACTACTAGGAATTCATTAAAACGGGCTTTTTATTTTTTTAGAATATAATACTATTATTTAAAAAAAAGTAGGAAATAAAAATTATAATTTTGAAGTTATCCAAAGACCATTAATATTCCATCAAGGGCCATTTGGATAGATATTGCGGTAAGTACAAGACCCATCATTTTTGTAAGTACCTTAAATCCTATTTTACCGAGCATTTTTTCCAGATCTTTTGAAAACTTGAGCACAAAGTAAGATATGATTATACAAAGTGATATTGCAATTATCACCGAAATTTTTCCATCAAAATCACTCGTCTGTGCCATCATGGCAATAACTGCGCTGATAGAACCTGGACCAGTTAGTAAAGGAACAGTTAACGGAACTATTGCGATTTCATCCATTTCTTCAATTTCTTCAGCATGGCTTTTTAAATGGGATTCAAGTTTAGGGCTTTTTTCTACCTTAGACGTGTTTCCCTGAATCATGTCGAGTGCAATCAAAAAGAGTAAAACTCCACCCGTAATCTTGATTGCAGGAATTGAAATTCCAAAAAACCCGATAATCTGATTTCCAAGCAGTGCAAACATCATAAGGATTATAAACGCTGCAAGCATGGATTTTCGTATTATCTTGATTTTTTCAACTTTGGAGTACTGGCTAGTAAGAACTAAATACGTTGGAATTACTCCAAATGGGTTTAATATGGAAAATAATGATGTAAATGCCAGTATTGCAAATTGTACGTCCATATTTTCAACTTTTTTTCATTTATAGCAGGTTATTTTTTCTTTTTATTCCGTTGTATAGATCGATAGCATTTCCATTTAAAAAGGCAGTCATTGTATAAATTACTCCCGGGGGCATAATGTTTGTTGGAGATCCTCTTTTAACAAAGTAAACGTTTTCAAATCCCAAAAGGCCGCCATAAATCATGCCTGCAATTTTTTTCAAATCTCTTACATTTTCAAGGGTAATTACTACAACCGGATCATCGGTAGAAACTCCAGAATATCCAATTCCTGGAATTTTTTTAGGTGAATCTGAAACACTCGAAGATGAATCGTGCCCAAATTTTTTTCCGATTTCTTCAACAAAAATAGCTGCTTCATTTACGAAATCCTCACCGCAGTAAGTATCAAACCCGATAATCAATGAATCCCCATATTCTGACGTTGTTTTAGAAAGTGCGTACGAAACACCTTCACCGGCAGTTTCAGGATCTTTTGAAACCCCATTTAGGTCTTCAAAACCTTCAGCGTGTTTGTGAAGTAATTTAAACACGATGTTATTAACTTCTTCAATTTTATCTTCAGAAACAAAGGATGAAATTACAATGTCGTCTCCAGTGACGTTTGTAATTGTGGATTTTACTCCAATTTTTGACATTTCCAACTGGAGTTCTCTCTCTACTTTCTCATTAACAACTTCGCTTGCTTCGACATCATTTGAGGATATGTCGACACTTATTGAGGAGATGTACTTCACAATATCACTCTTTTCAGGTTTTCGATAAAACGGTTTTACAGAGTCCAAGTCTCATCAAACTGTTGTTCAGGGATTTTTCCCAGCTATTTTTTAAGTTTCTAATAACATAACTATCCAAATCAATGTCAATATTAGTTTTGACGTCGACCAGTATTAAACCTTCGGCAGGAGATGGGGGGTAACCTTTTTTGTATTCTTCCGATAGGATTAATTCGATAAATTTTTCAGGATCCTCGATTTTGTGTTTTCCAATATCTGAAAGGAGCCTAATAATTCTTCGAACCATGTTCCAGAGAAAACTCTCTCCAAAAATATCAATGGTAATAAAGTAGTCATTTGAGGATATTTTAATGTCGTAAAGTGTCCGAACTGGATCTTTTACCTTTGTTTTATCCCTTTTTGATAAATTCTGGAAATAATGTGTTCCGATTAGTTTTTCAGATGCCTTTTTCATTAATTCGACATCATGGTTTTTGTTTGGTAATGTGTACTGGTAGTGCCTATGTTCAATTTCTGGAAAAATTTCAATCTCCTTACATCCCAAAACCCATATTCCGTCCCATTTAAGTTTAGACTGAACTCTTGGAAGTACGGGTTTTTTGTCCATTTCATAAACCACGTAATTTCCAAGTGCAGCTACTCCTCGATCAGTTCTTCCGCCGTGGTAAAGCGGAACTTTATCCTTGTTATCTAAATATCCGCAGTCCAAAAGTGCATTTGAAATTTTGTCACAGACGGTTTCTCCATGGGGCTGTGTTTGAAAGCTTAATTTTCCATCGTATGCAATCTTAAATATGTACATTTTATCACAATTATATTTCAGAATTTCTCGGAAGGTCCTTTTCGATATATTTTACAAATATATTAATTTATCGAAATTTGGAATTTCAAAATAATTATCAATACTACCTTATTCAAAGATACTTTTTTAATTATTGCATTCAACTTTTACAAAAAAAGATATTTATTTTTTTAAAAAGTCAGATGCTTTAAAAATATTTAAATTTTAAGAAATATAATTATTTTTAACAGTTTATCTCGTGATAATATGACAAAAGTTTTAGTAATTGACCCAAAAATTGCAGGAATGTCTGGAGACATGTTTGTTTCATCATTACTCGCACTTACAAATTCCTACGATTTAATGGATGAAGTGATTTTGGAATTAGAAAAATTAGACAGTTGTAACTCATTTAAAATATCCGTAATGGACGAAAAAGTAAACGGAATTTCTGCAAAACGGTTAAAAATTGGAATTGACGAAGAAAAGATAAAAAATCCAGATAAATTAAAAGAAATTATTGTAAATACTTCTAAAAATTTAAAAATGTCCGAAAAAGGAGTTAAAATTTGTGAAAATATTATAAATGATTTAATTGAAGCAGAAGAAAAGCTTCACGGGCATCATTTTCATTTACACGAGATATCTTCATTAGATACGGTTTTTGACATAGTTTTACCAGTATTAATTTTAGAAAAAAATGGATTTTTAAACGGAAAAATTTATTCAACCCCACCTGCACTTGGAAATGGAAGAATATCTATGGATCACGGAATTATTTCAAGTCCTGCACCTGCAACACTTGAAATTTTATGTAAACACGAATTAAAATGTTCAAAAGTAGATTCTGACTTTGAATTGTTAACTCCAACTGGGGCTGCAATTCTTTCAAACGTTACAGATGAATTTACAGACTCATACCCAGAAATAATTCTTTTAAAAACCGCATACGGTGCCGGAACTAAACGAATGGAAAATATTCCAAATGTTTTAAGGCTAGTTGAAGGAAAAACCGATGAAAAAATAATTGAAAAAACAGTAATTTTAGAGACGAATATTGATGATATTTCATCAGAAGTTTTAGCATACGCTGTTGAGCGGCTTTTAAACGAAGGAGCACCCGATGTATTTATAACTCCAGTATTTGGTAAAAAAAATCGGCCATCGAGTATGATTTCTGTGATATGCCCATATTACACCCATGAAAAATATGCAAAAATTTTAATCGAAGAAACCGGAACTCTTGGAGTTAGGATTAACCATTATGATAAAATCAGGGCTAAACGAAGACTTGAAAAAGTAAAAATCAATATAAATGAAACTGATTTTGAATTTGACGTGAAAATCTCTGATTTAAATGGGAAAATCGTAAATATAAAACCCGAATTTGAAGATTTGAAAAAAATTGCGGAAAATTTAAATATTCCGTTAAAAGATGTTTTAAGGCATGCAAATTCCAAAATAAAAGAAATTTATGGTTTTTAAATATTATATTACCATACTTTTAAATCAATTCCTTCAATTAAAACCCTGTTTCCTTCAACTTCAACGACAACGCCGCTGTGGACTTTCTGCATCATGCAGTGAGTTGGAATAAATTTAACTGTTTTTCCAACTTCGGGAGTTTTACCTCTGTAAACTCCTTCAAATGCAGCAACGAGTGCAATTCCAACTTCAATATATTCTATTTTTTCTGAATTAAACCGGTTGCATGGTCCTTCTAAATGTACAACATACATGCCGTGGCTATCATCGATTATTTCAGCAAAATGGGGAATTGGGCATCCTAACGGTCTGTATTTAATATGATCGCCCTTTTTTATCGGATTTTTTGAAAGAATTATGAGTGTTTCCCTGCAAGAATGCTCTTTTGGAAGCGGGTCAAGTAAAAAGTCAGCTTCATATCCATCCAAAAGTCCAATAAGTCCGGGTTTAGGCGCACATGTTTTTTTAATTTCAAGAGGTTCTAAAACTGATACAAGCTCTTTTATTTTTTCAATGTTTCCTTTAAATTCTTCTTTGAATAATGATGGGCAGTTTTCAGGGGTTTCTCCTTCAAGGATTTTTTCTGCGAAGAGATCACATCTTTTAAACCCACATGCTTTGCAGTTATATCCTGGAAGCAGTTTTATAATTTCTTTTATGTTTTCCATGTTATTCACCAATATATTTGGTAAACCCATCGATTCTTCTTAAAACACCCCTATGGTGCTTTTTAGCAACTTTTGTTTCTCCAACACACAAAGTACAGACACAAAGTGGAGCGTTATGTCTTAATTCTTCATTTTCAAGGTCTACGATATCTTTTGCTTCCATTATTTCTTCAGAAATTTCTGCACAACCCTGTCCGCTAAGCCCGTTTACATCGTATATGGTACATTTTGGGTTCATTTCAAGAACTCTTTCTCTGAAAACTTCCCTTTCAGCCTGTGAAATGATGTCGCCTTTGGTTATTGCAACAACATCGGCACTCGTTAAAAAAGGTCCAACTTTTCGAGGGGTGTTTGGACCAGATGTAGCATCAATTACACAAATTCCAAGGCTGTTTTCGGTGTATGGCGCACACCTGTGGCAGAGACCTGCAGTTTCGATAATCAATGTATCAACGCCTTCTTTTTCAGCCCATTCTGCCATTTCTTCTAAATTATAAATTGCAAAGTGGTCTGGACACATATCTTTGCTTAAACCAACGAGTGTCGGAATTCCAAGTTTTCCGTATCTGGTGTCATCATCAGTATACAAACAGTCAATTTTAACGACTGCCGGTCTGTTTCCTTTGCTTACAAGCTGTTTTATTGTGTGGGTCATCACGGAAGTTTTTCCTGCACCCGGAGTTCCTGCAACAATTATCATTTTCAATATTTCACATCCAGTTTAGTTAATTACCCGAAACTGCCGGAGTTTCTATGTCTTTTAAGTTTAATTTTTCGCCATGCCTTACTTTTTCTCTCATTGAAAGCATCCAGCTGTCAATTTCACTCAATCTATGAGATACTTCTTTCTCTTCAGGGGTGGTTTCAATAATTTCGGTCATTCCACCATTTTTCATAACAACCCGCCGTGTAGTCATTAATGCGAGAACCGGGTCGTGCGTAATTACCATGACAATTTTTCCGCATCCTGCAAGAAGTTCAAGTGCTTCGTGCTTTTTAATTCCTGCATTTTCGATTTCATCAATTAAAACAATCGGTGAATCGCTGATAACTGCAACATCTGCAACCATCAAGCTTCTTGACTGTCCACCACTGAGTATTGTTAAGTTATAGTCTTTTTTAATCGGTTCCCCAGTAAGTTGGTTTGCCAAATCGACTACTTTATCGACAACGCCTTCAGAATCCATGCCTCTGCTTTTTGCATGCATAATTAAAAACTCTTCAACACTCATGTCTGCTAAAAAGTTCATGTTTTGCGAAAGCTGGGCAATTCTTCTTTTTCTTGGATCTCTTCTCATTTCAATATCTGGAACGTTTCCGTTTACGAGTATTTTTCGTGAAGAGGGGGTATCTCCTTGAGCAAGCTGTTCAATATCGCTTATTAAGTTAGATTTTCCACTTCCTGTTGGTCCAACTACTCCGAAAATTTCTCCTCGTTTTACAACTAATTCGTTTACTTTTTCAGATTCTCCGCACTTGTTGAATCCACCAATAATTTTAATTTCTTCAATATTCATGAGTTACACCTTTTTAACTTAAATTTTTCCGAAAGTGTCCCCTCTTAATCCTCTTCTCAGAGTTTCTAGTGAAATTACTTCTTCAAATGAAATATTTCCAAGATTTACCTCATTCCCGAAACGTAATATAAATTCAACCTGCTGATTTTTTTGAGGTGCCTCAAGCATTATTTTAGACATATCTAAGTTTTCAGCAAGTATTTCCAGTTCTTCCTTTTTTACATTCCCTTTTTCATCAAAAAGCCCGATTGATTTTCCGCTTTCTCTGCCTTCAATTATTACAAAGTCTGCACCTGATTCAAGGTCTTTTTTTACGAGTTCTATTCTTTCATAGATTTCAAGTTCGCCATCTAAAACGATATTTTTCTTTCCAACTTCTGAAAGAACAATGAAACCTGATTTTTTTGCCTGTTTTATTGCGTAGTCCTTATCTTCAGGTTTTAACTCCATTGAACCGTCCGATATTTCAACACATTCAAATCCGAGGTTTTTACATTCTTTTAAGTATTCATCAAAAACATTTTTCGAAAAACAAACTTCAAAGAGCGTTCCTCCAGGATAAGGTTTAACGCCATATTTTTTGTAATTTTCAATTTTTTCCTTAACGACATTTCTGGGTTGAACAGCGCTTGTGCCCCATCCAAATTTTGCAAAAGTGATATATTTTCCACATACTTTTAGATAATCGTTAATAAAGTCTGGGGATAATCCTTTATCGATTACCATGGTATTTTCAGTACCTTTCTCCAATTTTAAAAAAGAAAATGCGTTCATAATTACACGACCATATCTTATAAGAAATAGAATTGGTAAAATTTTTATTATAATATCATTTTAAAATATTATGTGAATTATCAATTATATATTTTGTTATTTGTAACAGGAATTTCATTTCTTATAAGAAATATTCAGCATTAAAACCATATCGCAACCAATAAAAAATAACATGACCTATTATGTGTAGTTTAAATTTGGAGTTGATCGCATGAATATTACACGGATGCACGGTGCTGGCGGAACCGTAATGCAAAAGTTAATTAAGGAAACAATACTTGGTAACTTAGAAAATACCAAGATCGAAGGCGGAATAGGTCTTGAATCATTAGATGACGCATCAACAATACCTCTTGAGGATAAGGAGATAGTTTTTACTGTTGATGGGCACACGGTACATCCAATATTTTTCCCAGGCGGAGATATCGGTAGGATTTCAGTATGTGGGACTGTAAACGACCTTTCAGTAATGGGTGCAAAACCCGTTGCACTTTCCCTTTCAATTGTACTTCCAGAAGGCTTTGATATTGAGAAGTTGGATAAAATAATGAAATCCATAAATGAAGCTTGTAAAGAAGCAGGGGTTGCAATAATTACTGGCGACACAAAAGTTTCAAATGTTGATGATATAATCATTTCATCTGCAGGAATAGGTCTTGTTGATTCTGGTAAAGCTGTAAGAGATTGTGGAATGAAAGAAGGCGATGTAATAATCGTTACTGGAAATATCGGGGAACATGGTCTTACCATACTTCTTACAAGGGAAGGATTTGAATTTGAATCTGATTTAAAGTCAGACGTGGCTCCGGTAAATGGAATCGTTCAAAGCGTTTTAAATGCAGGATTTGAAATTAATGCAATGAAAGACCCTACAAGAGGCGGTCTTGCAGATTCATTAAACGAAATGGCGGAAAAAAGTAATTTAGGGATATTGATCCATGAAGATAAGATCCCGATAAGCGATGAAGTTCAGGCTATTGGTGAGGCACTTGGAATCGATCCTTTAACGGTTGCAAATGAAGGAAAAGTTGTAATGTCTGTTAAAGCAGAAGATTCAGAAAAAATACTTGAAATTTTAAAGGCACATCCTCTTGGGAAAAACGCCAAAATCATTGGAAATGTGACTTCTGAACACAAAGGGGTACTAATGGAAACAATTGTTGGAAAAAGAATTGTTGACACACCAATGGGCGACCCAATACCTAGAGTTTGTTAAATTTTTTGAATAATTATTTACTTTTTTATATTTTACAATTCGGTTTTTTCAAACCTCTAAACAATTATTCTTTTATCGCACGATTAATTCTATATTTTTGGTTTAATTTATTTTACGGGGTAAATTAATCCTTTATTTTAACAATAAGCTATAATAATAGCGTTTTAGAAAATTATAATTGTAATAGTTATATCGAATTTGGGGGTTTTCAATATACGATTCGAAGAGGGGGTTCGAATGAAAATTTTTAAAATATTTCTTTTAATGGTAATTTTGGGGGCCATTTCAGGAATATCTGCGGAAGATACCACGATTTATGTAAATACTACTCATTATTGGTATCAAAGCGGTTTATTTGTAGAATCAAATAATTCTATTGGAGATGCAGTAGATAACGTGCCAGAAAATGGAACAGTTGAACTAACCACTGATTTAAATGTATCTGATGGTATTATAATTAATAGAAGCGATATTGTACTTGATTTAAAAGGAAATTCGATTTCTGGAAATTATGAAGGATGGGGAATTACGGTTTCTGGAAATAACGTACTTTTAAAAAACGGGGTAATTTCAAATTTTGATTACGGAATCGTTCTTGAAACTGCAGAGAACTGTAAAATTTCAAATAACGAAGTATTTGGAAATACATATGATGGAATTTATGTGTTAAATTCAAAAAATAACGATGTTTCTGAAAATTTAGTATATGAAAACGGAGTCATCGGAATTGTTACTTCAGGAATATTTTTAGACGGGTCTGAATTTAATAATGTAACCAAAAACACCGTGAATAATAACATTTACAATGGAATTGAGCTATTAAATTCAAAAAACAATCTTATTTCAGGAAATAACGTTTTTGAAAATGAAGATAACGGTATTTTCATATGGGATTCACAAAATAATTCTGTAATATTTAATGAAATATATCAAAATGAAAATAATGGTATTTTGGCAAGAGAAGCTGAATTTAACAAGATTGAAAGTAATAGTATATTTGAAAACGAGGATTCTGGAATTTATTCCTGGAAAACTTTTGAAAATACAATATCAGAAAATAAAATTTCTAAAAACTCCAAGGGAGTTACATTTTGGAATTCGGATTTGAACGTACTTTTTAAAAATAACTTTTTAAATAATTTAGAATCAGGAATTTCAATTGAATTTGGTACAGAATATAACACGATCTACGATAATTTGTTCAATAATTCAATAAATGTGCGTTTTAAAGATTCTGGTGAAAATTATTGGAATGTTCCAACAATGAATAGAAGTAATATTTTGGGTGGCGAATTTACTGCAGGAAATGTATGGTACGCTCCAGAAGGCACAGGATTTAGTCAAAAAGCAGTAAATCAAGATTCTAACGGAGATATACTTTCTGAATCATATTATGAACTTAATTTTGAAAATATAGATTATATTCCGTTAGCACCTGATTCAACCCCTCCAATTGTAAGCTTTATTTCTCCAAAAGAAAATACATTCTTCAATAAAAATGAAACAGTTGTAATAAACGTATCTGTAAATGATACTTCTGGAATTCACTCAGTCGTGTTTGAAATAGATGATAACTATAAAGAAATACCAATAAAAACTGGAACGACTTACACTAAATCTTTGAATAATTTGGACTACGGGAAGCACACGGTACGGATATATGCAGAAGATAATCTGGGAAATACGAATTCTTTGGTATCAAGAGTATTTTCAATATCCGCACCTGATTCAACCCCCCCAAATGTTAAAATTATTTCACCAACTGCAAAATCCTATGCTGAAGGCTCTGAAGTATCAATAAAAGTTCAAGTTACGGATGAATCAGAACTATATTCGGTTTATGCAAGACTCGATGGCTACAATATTGATTTAATCGAAAGCAGTGGTTATTACATAAATATTTTGGATGATCTGGAGTGGGGGGTTCACACTTTGTGGATATTTGCAACAGATATTGCTGGAAACTCAAATTATAATCAAAAAGTTACATTTGAGATAAATGAAGGAGATATTACTCCTCCAGACGTTGAAATAATAGAACCTGAAAATGCAGATTCTTTTGAAGAAGATTCGAGCATATTTATAAAAGTTCAAGTTACGGATGACGATTCTGAAATTGATTCTGTAATGGTAATGCTCGATGGAACAATTAGTTTTACTCTAACAAAAAATTCGGGATATTATACTGGAACAATAGATGATATCAGCTACGGAACACACAATATACGAATATATGCAGAAGATATCGAAGAAAATATTAATTCAAACGAGGTTGTGGAGTTTGAAATAGAATACCCTGATTATTCATATACAAAACCAGCCACAACAGAAAGTCAAGAAGAAACCATAATCGAAGTGTCAGATTCTGAAAATAAGTCAACAACTGAAGAACCAGCAGAAGAAACAACTGAAGAACCAGCAGAAGAAACAACTGAAGAACCAGCAGAAGAAACAACTGAAGAACCAGCAGAAGAAACAACTGAAGAACCAGCAGAAGAAACAACTGAAGAACCAGCAGAAGAAACAACTGAAGAACCAGCAGAAGAAACAACTGAAGAACCAGCAGAAGAAACAACTGAAGAACCAGCAGAAGAAACAACTGAAGAACCAGCAGAAGAAACAACTGAAGAACCAGCAGAAGAAACAACAATATAAAAAATTAATTTTTAATTTTTTTTAATGCAACTGCAAAAAAAGTTATATTTATAAAAATCTCGGTATAAAATAGAAAGTTCCAATAACGCTCCCAAGATTTGCAAGTGCAGCAACTAAAAGAACCCTCATAGCTTGATTTTCCATTAATTCTTTAAAACTTTCAGTATTCAGCATTGCTCCAATATCATTGAAAGAAACATCCCTAAATTTAAGCTCAACTAAGCCTGCAACATAGCCTGCACCGATTACAGGGATTAATGATGTGATGGGGGCCGCTAAAAACGCTGCAATAATTGTTGGAATTTTTCCACGAGCTACAAAAACACCAAGTGATGAAAGACAGCCGTTTATCAAGACCCATTCTAAGGTTAATGCTTTCAATGCTTCGAGATTTGATGATGCAGTCCAAAATCCATATGATATTATTAATAGAATTGCAATTGAAATTACTTTACCTAAAATATTTGACTTTTTTTTTACATCCATTAAAGATTTTAAGTCAATGTCTTCTCCAGATTCCATTTTTTTGAGGTAATTTTTAATTCCTGGAACGTGCCCAGCGCCAACTACTGCAACAATATTTTCTTTTCCTTTGCTTGCTTCAAAGAGATTTTTTGCCATATATTTATCTCTTTCATTAACAAGGGTTTCGTAAATTGAAGGAGAAATATCTTTTAAAAGTAAAATTAAATCATCAGCATTTGATACCATTTCATTAATTGCTTTTTCGTCCAATTCAACGTTTTGTTCAGTTAAAAGACCAATTACAAAGTCAAACTTTTCTTTAAACGTCATTTTATTAACTGTTCTAGATAATGTAATGTTTATCGGTCTATCAATTAATGAAATTGGTTTTTGGTATTGTATCGCAAGATCGGTGGCTTTTTTCATTTCGCTTCCAGGTTTTATCCCAAATTGTTCCCCGATATTTTTCTGGAAGTTTGCTAAGATGGAGTGCACTATGTATATTCCAACCTTGCCCTGTTTTATGACCGATTTTAAATCCACGTCATTTTTTTTGTTTTGAAACATGGCTACAAATCGGTCTTTATCTAATTCAATAGCTACTAATTCCGGATCTGTTTCGACGATAGCGTTCTTTACCTCAGTAATACTATCATCAGATACGTGTGCAGTTCCTACCAATCTGATGTTACATTCTGTAACGCCATTGTTAATCCTTATATACATTTTACCACCAATATATCTAGTAGCTATATCAATCATGGATTATATATATTTGTTGATAAATAATCTGGTGGAAGAATGATTTTTGTTAGAGATGTAATGAAACGGCCAATAACACTTAACAAAGACGACAATATTGAAAAAGCAATTTCAATATTTAGGGAAAATAAAATAAGTGGTGCACCTGTTGTCGAAGGCGAAAAATTGGTTGGACTTCTCTCTGAGAGTGACATAATTAAGGCTATAACTTCGCATGACGAGAGATTTAGTCTAGTACTTCCATCTCCTTTTGATCTGATTGAATTACCGTTAAAAACAGCGATAAAAATTGAAGAATTTAGGGGAGATATGGAGAATGCATTGAAATCAGAAGTTTTTGAAGCAATGGCTGAAAAAGTAATTACTGTATCGTCAGAAACTCCAATAACTGAAGCTGCCGAAACAATGGTAAAAAATAAAATAAAGCGGTTACCTGTTGTCGAAGGCGAAAAATTGGTCGGGATTGTAACAAGGGGCGACTTGATAGAGGCAATGATTTAAAGGTGAAGTTTAATGAAGTTGAATTCTCCTTCCAGAATACATATGGGATTAATTGATTTAAATGGAGAACTTGGAAGGGTCGATGGTGGAGTAGGCGTTGCTCTGGATTACCCTAATTTTCAAATCGAAGGAAAAGAAAGTAGTGAGATAGAACTAGACTCTAAAATTGAAATTGACGAAAAAGACCGAGAAAATCTGGAATCAAGGATTAAAAATGCGGCAAGAAATGTTCTCGATATTATTGGAGAAGATGGAATAAGTTTAAAAATAAATGAAGCAATATTATCCCATTCTGGACTTGGAAGTGGAACACAGGTTTCGCTTTCTACTGGAAAGATTACTTCTTTAGTTTACGGTCAAGATTTAAACGCAGAAACACTGGCAAAGATTACTGGAAGAGGCGGAACTTCGGGAATTGGTGTGGCAGCTTTTGAGACCGGTGGATTTATTGTTGATGGGGGCCATACTTTTGGTGAAGGAAAAGATAAAATTGATTTTAGACCTTCTTCAGCATCAAAGGATGTAAAACCCTCTCCAGTATTATTCAGACACGATTTTGACTGGGATATTGTGCTAACAATTCCAAAAGGAGAGCAGGTCTGCGGAGACAGGGAAGTTGATATATTTAGAAAATTCTGCCCGGTTCCATCAGAAGACGTTCAAAAAATATGCAGGCTAGTTTTGATGAAAATGATGCCAGCAGTTATTGAAAAAGACTTTAATTCATTTGGAATGGCAGTAAATGAACTTCAAAATTTGGGATTCAAACGTGCAGAAGTTGGACTTCAAAAAGAAAGTTTAAAACAATTATTATCAAAGCTTCAAGACGTTTCTTACAGTGGAATTTCAAGTTTTGGACCAACAATTTATTCTTTAGGGGATAAAGATACAATAACCGAAATTTCGAATGAAATCTTTGATAAATTTGGAATTGACGGCGAAATTATCTCTACAAAAGCAAATAATTCGGGATACGAAATAATAAAATAGTCAAAATGAATTTGGGAAAATGATGGATTTAGATATAAAAGAAATTGTAAAAAATATGGATTTAAAATTTAGAAATATCGAAGGAAAGAAGTTATTGCTCGCAATTTCAACCGATAAATCTGGAAAAGTTTTAATGACTGCATTTATGAGCGAAGAATCTTTGGAAAAATCAATTGAAACTGGATTCATGCATTACTACTCCACAAGCAGGGATAAACTGTGGAGAAAGGGCGAAGAAAGTGGAAATGTTCAAAAAATAATAAATGTTTTTAGAGACTGTGATGGAGATGCACTTCTATTTACAGTCGAACAGACTGGATGGGCATGCCATGAAGGTTATATGTCATGTTTCCATAATAAAATTGATTTAAGTACTGGAAAATCTACTGTTGTTGGGAATAAATTAGATTAATACTTAATTTAAATTATTTTTTAAAATTTAATTATTTTTATCGTTTTTATGGTGAGACTATGGCTGTCGAAGAGTTTAATCAAAATTTAAATGAGATTATGAAGTTTAAAGAATGTAATATCACAGTAGATACCTGCGTGGTTATTGACGGAAGAATTACTGAATTGATATCTGATGGAACAATTGAAAAATGCACAATAATAGTTCCAGAAGCAGTAATTTCAGAATTAGAGGCACAGGCAAATAAAGGGCGAGAAATCGGGTATTTTGGGATCGAAGAATTAAAAAAACTTGTTAAAGTTGCAAAAGAAAATGAAATGGTACTAGAATATTACGGGGAGAGACCTTCAACGGGCGAAGTTTCGCTTGCAAAGGCCGGGGAAATAGATGCAATGATTAGAAAAGTTGCAAAAGATACAAATTCAATACTTTTTACAAGTGACAGGATACAGTATAATCTTGCAATTGCCCAGAATATCAATGCACATTTCTTAAAAGTTCATGAAGAAAAGGTGGATTTAAAGTTAGTTGAATATTTTGATGAAATTACAAGTTCAGTTCACTTAAAAGAAAACTGCTTACCTTACGTTAAAAAAGGAAGACCTGGAAAAGTTAAATTAATTCCTTTTGCCGATGAAATAATGGATAGGTCCGAAATAAAAGTAATAATTGATAATATTTTAAAATATACTGAGCAAAATCACGGACTTGTCGAAATTGAAAGAAGAGGAGCAACGGTAATTCAGCTTGGAAATTTGAGAATTTCAATTGCAAGACCACCTTTCTCAGAAGCTTTGGAAGTTACTGCCGTAAGACCGATTACAAAAGTGTCATTGGAAGATTACAACCTTTCTGAAGATTTAAAATTACGGCTAAACACTGCAGAAGGTATCTTTGTTTCAGGGGCTCCCGGAAGTGGTAAATCTACATTTGTTTCAGCACTTGCTGAACGATACAAAAATATGGATAAAATCGTAAAAACAATGGAAAGTCCAAGGGATTTACAAGTTGGAAATGAAATTACTCAGTATGCACCACTTGAAGGTAGCATGGAAAAAACTTGCGATATTTTGCTTTTAGTAAGGCCGGATTACACGATATACGATGAAGTTCGTAAAACAAGGGATTTTGAGATATTTGCTGACATGAGGATGGCCGGAGTTGGAATGGTTGGAGTAGTCCATGCTTCAAAAGCAATAGATTCAATTCAAAGGCTTATTGGAAGAGTAGAACTCGGTATAATTCCACAAATTGTGGATACTGTAATTTTCATTGAAAATGGTAAGATTGAAAAGGTCTACGAAGTGGAATTTAATGTTAAGGTTCCACACGGAATGAAAGAAGCAGATTTAGCAAGGCCCGTAATTGAAGTAGTCGACTTTTTGACGAAAACTCCAGAATACGAAATATACACTTACGGGGAGCAAGTCGTAGTAATGCCAATAAAAGAAACAACTGAGACCAAAAGTCCAGTTTTAGCATATGCAGAAGAAAAAATTTCAGAAGTTTTGAAAAAACATCTTCCAAAAAAGTCAAGACCTGATATTAAAGTCGTAAACAACAACACTGTTGAAGTAAAAGTTTTGGAAAAGTTCATTCCTGCAATAATTGGAAAAGGCGGAAAAGAAATCTCAAAACTCGAAGAAATAACGGGTTTACGTATAAGTGTTAGGGAAAAGAGCGAATCTGTAGAACACGAAAAAGATTTTGAAACTTACGAATTTATAAACGACTACGAAAGTACAAAACTGACTCAAACTGGAAAACACGTCATTGTTGAACTTGGCGAAGACTATATCGGTGCAAATATCAAGGTTTACGTCGAAGGTGAGTACGTATGTTCTGCAACGGTTAGTTCAAACGGTACGGTAAATATCAGTAAAAAAACTGCAATCGGAAAGGATTTGGCAAACGCAATGAAAAAAGGAAAAGATATTTACGTGGAATTTTAATTTAATTTTTAAAAAGTTCGGAAACTTCTAAATCATCTGAAAATATTTTTTGTTTTTGTTTTTCCCTAAATTCATCTAATTTTTTTTCAATTTTTTCATCCGAAATGGAGAGCATTTCAGCAGCTAAAATTGCGGCATTTTCTCCCCTATCAATTCCAACGCAAGCAGCAGGAATTCCTGGAGGCATCTGAACAGCGCTTAAAAGTGCATCAAGTCCATCCATTTTACTTTCAACTGGAACTGCAATAACTGGTTTTGTAGTCATTGCTGCAACAACTCCCGGTAAATGTGCTGCAAGCCCTGCAATTGCGATAAATACTTTTGATTTTGAATTTTTAACAATTTCTTCAACTAATTCTGGAGTTCTGTGTGCTGAAGCCACCCGTACTTCATAATCGATTTCAAACTCTTTTAAAATAGAAACCGCCTTTTCTGCAATTTTTACATCACTTTTACTGCCCATAATTATTGTTATCATTCAATCACCGGTAGTTTTTATTTTTATGATCTCAATGAAATTAATCAATGTTTTTACATATGGTGTTTTTATCTTTTATTTCAATATTCCTGATTTTTTGTGTTAAGTATTTTTAAAAGTTATGCGTATAACTAATTATATCTAAAATATTATTTTAAGGAATATTTTAAAGTTAAAACTTAAGGGGATACTATGGTATGTGGAAATGAAGTTGAAAAAACATTTGTGGCATTAAAACCAGATACTGTCGAACGAAAGCTTGTTGGAAGGGTAATTCAGAGGTTTGAAGATAGGGGCTTTGAAATTGTTGAAATGAGAATGTTAACACTTACGCCCGAAATGGCGGAAGAATATTATGGCGAACACAAGGGAAAAGAGTTTTACGAAAGACTGATTAATTTTATGACTTCTGGAAGGATAGTTGCAATGGTTATCAACGGGGAGCGGGCAGTTTCAACAGTTCGAAAAATGCTTGGAAACACATGTCCTTGTGGTGCAGAACCTGGAACCATTCGTGGCGATTTTGGACTTTACACTCCAGCAAATATAATTCATGCATCTGACAGTTTAGAAAGTGCAGAACGTGAAATAAACTTATTTTTTGGAAAATAATATATAAATAACAATATTTAGCCATTTTTTATTTTGGGGTTTGTTCGTAAACTATATAATATTTAGATTACTAACTTCTGTTTCGGATTTTTATCAACTTTATAATTTGTACTTGGATGAAACACAGATTTTATGAATTAAAATTGACTGGTGATTTTTATGGCATTAAGATGTCCAATTGTGAGTGTTCTCGGTCACGTTGACCACGGAAAAACTTCCCTTTTAGATAAAATTAGGAGAACAAGGGTTACTCAGAGGGAGGCAGGAGGAATCACCCAACATATTGGTGCAAGTGAGATACCAATAAACACTATAAAAAAAGTTTCAAAGGACCTTTTAGGATTATTTAAGGCAGATTTGTCCATTCCTGGAATTTTAGTTATCGATACGCCAGGACACGAAGCATTTACCTCATTAAGAAAAAGAGGCGGAGCTTTAGCAGACATTGCGATACTTGTTGTGGATATAAATGAAGGATTTAAACCCCAAACTATTGAAGCAATAAATATCTTGAAACAGTGCAAAACACCTTTCATAGTTGCTGCAAACAAGGTGGACAGGATTCCAGGCTGGAATTCAAGCGAAGGCCCATTTATCTTAAATTTCAACGAAAAAAACCAGCATCCAAATGCAATGACTGAGTTTGAAATAAGGCTATATGAAAATATTATAAAACACTTAAATGAACTTGGATTCGATGCAGATCTGTTTTCAAGAGTTAAAGATACTACAAAAACAATAAATGTGGTTCCAGTATCTGCAATGACCGGTGAAGGAGTTCCAGATTTACTTGTTATCATTTCTGGGTTAGCACAGAAGTTTTTAGAACAAAAACTGGCTTTAAACGTTGAAGGTTATGCAAAAGGTACAGTTTTGGAATTAAAAGAAGAAAAAGGTCTTGGAAAAACAATCGATGCGATAATTTACGATGGAATTGCAAAAACTGGTGATTTTTTAGTTGTTGGAAATCCTGATGGCGTTATTGTATCAAAAATCAAAGCACTTTTAAAACCAAAAGAACTCGATGAAATGAGGGATCCAAAGGATAAATTTAAACCTTCAAAACAGATTTCTGCGGCAACAGGAGTTAAAATATCTGCACCCGATTTAGATAGTGTTATTGCAGGAAGCCCTTTAAGAATTGTTCCAAAAAATCAAGTGGATGCTGCAAAAGAAGAAGTTCTTCAGGAAGTTGAGGAATTTACAATTTTAACTGATGATGAAGGAATCATAATAAAAGCAGATACGATGGGTTCTTTGGAAGCTCTTGCAAATGAACTTAGAAAAGTAAATGCTAAAATCAAAAAGGCTGAAGTTGGCGACATCTCTAAAAAAGATGTTATCGAAGCTTCATCATACGCTTCATCAAACCCTTTAAATGGGCTTATAATTTCCTTTAACACAAAAGTACTCGCAGACGCAAAAGCTGAAATTGAAAAATCAGACGTTAAATTACTTGAAGGAAAAATTATCTATAAATTAGTTGAAGAATACGAAGAATGGACAAAAGAAATGGAAGAATTAATGAAATCTGATGAAATAAACAGATTAACAAAACCTGCAATGATTAAAATTCTTCCAAACTGTATTTTCAGGCAGAAAGAACCTGCAGTATGTGGTGTTGAGGTATTATACGGTACTTTAAAAATTGGAAGCCCCATAATGTCTGAAGATGGAAAAAAACTCGGATACGTTAAGGAAATGAGGGACAGCCAGCAGGAAAATATAAAAGAAGCAAAAGTTGGTATGCAAGTTCCAGTTTCTATTGATGGAAATATTGTTCTCGGTAGAAACGCAAAAGAAAACGATATACTGTATGTCGAAGTGCCAGAACCTGAGGCAAGGAAGTTACACCATGAATTCAAGGATGAATTGAGGGGCGACGAAAAAGAAGCCCTTTCACGATACATGGAATTGAAGCAGAAGATCGAAAATAATATATTTTGGGGAATGTAGTCCATTAAACCGCATTTATACAAATGACGAAACGTCAACAATATATACCCATTACGTTAAATGTAGTTATGGACTATTATTCGGAATTTTCAAATCTAACTTAACTTAATAATTTTCTCTTTCGGAGGCATATTATGATTTTAGTCATAGGCTATGGTTCTTTAGGGCGTAAGGTCGTAAATAACGCTAAAAATATTGATAAAGTAACCGTGATAGATAAAAATGAAGCTGTTTTTGAATCTCTTGAAAATGGAGATTTTAACTATGTAATTGGTGATGCTTCCGAATTAGATGTTTTAGAGAGAGCTAAAGTAAAGGACGCAGATACTATTTTAGTTCTTACAAATGACTACGAAGTAAACAGGAAAGTTGTAGAAATAATTTCAGAATTGAATACAAAAGCATACCTCATTGTAAGGGGCATTATAAAGTATCCTGAACTCTATAATGGCTTAGATATAAACAAAATAATTTATCCTCTCGAAAGTGCTGCAAAAGACGCCGTAAACGAAATAGAAAAGTCAAAATTAAGAAGAAAATTGTCAGAATTAAAGGAAATAGCAAATGCTGCTAAAAAATCTTTTAACGATCATTACTCCGAAAAAGAAGATGAAACACAGGAAAATCACAAGGCTCCTTTTTTGATACTGATGCACAGAAACCCCGACCCCGATGCAATGGCAAGTGCAATGGCACTAAAAACTATTTTTGATAAATGGGGTGTTTCTTCAGAGATTGCATACGGCGGAAAAATCGGTTACGACGAAAACAAAGCCATGGTAAATTTACTCAGCATAAAGTTAAACCCCATCGACGAAATAAACTTATCTAGATACTGCTCTATTGCGGTTGTGGATTCTTCAAGCTCAAAAACTCTTCCTATCGATGTTGAGGATTCAAAATTATCTGTAATAATTGATCACCACAACGACAGCGATATTGTTGCAAAATATATGGACATATTGCCCGAGATTGGTGCAACAGCTACTATTTTAACAAAATATTTACTCGAGCTTGAAATTGCTCCAAACCGGGACTTGGCAACTGCATTATACTATGCAATAACCTCGGATACAAATTATTTCAAGAGAAAAACTTCCAAAAAAGATTTTGAAGCTGCAAGCTATTTACAAGGATTAATGGATCCAAAAGTTTTAGAGATGATCGAAAATCCTGACATGGACACTGAAACCATGGAAATCCTCGGAAAAGCTATAATGAATAGAAAAATCATTAAAGGACATCTTGCACTCTCATATGTTGGAACATTAAAAAATAGGGATGCATTACCAAGAGCAGCAGAGTTTCTGCTTAAAATGGAAGGCATAAACACGACATGTATCTTTGGAATCGCCGAAAATGAAATCCACATAAGTTCAAGAACAAAAGATTTGAGAATTGATGTTGGAAACATCATGAAAACAGCATTTGGCGGCGGCGGCCATCAGGCTTCAGCAGCAGCAAGTGTAGAACTTGGTATATTCCAATCCGTTTCAGATAAACAGTCCTTAAGAAAGCTTGTGGAAGAAGCAATTCAAGCAAAAATATTTGAAACAATGGGTATCGAAGAAGAAGAACCTGCTGGACAGGATTAATTTCTGATAAAATGCTAAAAGAACTTATAAATAAGTTGTTATGGCATCCAGACTATAATTCTGAGGATTATCTAATAAAATATCTACACAGGGGTGCAGAAAACGATGAAAAATCAGTCCCCTTGAAAAATATCGTTATCGAAGACTCTTTTCTTGTTTTTGACGAAACACACATTCCTTTTCACAGGATTTTAGAGATTGTGAATTTAAAAAATGGAGAAATACTTTACAAAAAAAGGTAGGAATCATGGTTTATGCAGAAGAGTACATGACAAAAAAGGTTCACTCTATAACTCCCGATGCTACGGTTTTAGATATAATAAAGCTTGTAAAGGAAACTACCCACGATACGTTTCCAGTTGTAGTTAATTCAAAAGTTAAAGGTATAGTTTCTGTTCACGATCTTATCGGAAAGGATGAATCGATTAAAGTAAGTGAATTCATGACTCCAAGGGATGAAATGATCGTTACAAAGCCAAACAATAAAATAATGGATGTTGGACGGATAATGTTCAGAACAGGATTTTCAAAACTTCCCATAGTCGACGAAAACAATAATATTCTTGGAATCATTACAAATACTGATGTAATAAGGTCACAAATTGAAAAAACCACTCCAAAAAAGCTCAAAAAAATTGTAAACTCCTACATAAATTTGGGATTCGAAGTAACTACAAAACGAGAAACAATTCAAATTGATGATTTGGTACCCACTCAAGCTACGGTTTATGAGGATGAGCTTTATGGGCGGGCTTATGAATTAAAGAGGGGCCTTGCTGAACCAATAATTGTTATAAAAACAAATAACAATGAAAAATATATATTAGTTGACGGACACCACAGGGCGGTAGCTGCATGTCTTTCAGATATAAAAGAACTCGAAGCGCATGTTTTGGAAATAGATACTGATAAAAAGATGGGAATTGAAAAAACTGCTGAAAAACAGGGTTTAAAAAGTTTAAGCGACATTAAGATACTCGATGAAGATAAGATGAATTGCAGCAGTGCGTACAAACTCAAGGCAAATATCCTTGAAATGTGAATCACTAATTATTAATTCTTTAAAATTTATATCAAAATTATGCAGAAAAACAGGTATTTGGAAATTGACTTTTTTAGGGGAATTGCCATAATTTTGATGGTTATTTCGAATTTTGTAACCGATTTAAAATATTTTTTAGGATATTCTGAAAATCTGTTATTTTGGAGTATTTTCGCTCTTTATGTAGCATCCATATTTATATTCATTTCAGGTGTTTCTTTTAACATCAGTTTTTCAAAAAAAGTTGTATCTAATAATTTAAATTACAAACACTACTTTATTCGTTTTTTAAAACTTTTTGCAGTTTCAGTATTGATAACAATTATTACGAGCCGTTTTTTAACATCCGGAACGATATATTTTGGAATTATTCATTTTTTAGCAATTTCAGGCCTTTTAGGAATTATATTCTATCGATTTGAAAAAATAAATCTAGTTTTTGCCATTATCTTTCTAAGTGCTGGATTATTATTTAGAGGAATGGTTTTAGAAACCCCATATTTACTCTCCCTTGGAATAATGCCAACCAACTTTTACACGCTTGATTATTTTCCAATTTTTCCGTGGTTTGGAATTTATTTACTTGGAATGGGTTTTTCAGAAAAATATTACAAAAACGGGGTTTCAAAGTATTCATTTGAAATTTTTAAAAATAAAATTTTTAGTAAAGTCTGTTATATGGGACAACACACGCTTTTTATTTATATAATCCACCAACCGATTCTGGTTGGATTTTTAATTTTAAAATACGGAATATTTTCAAAAATAGCGCTGTAAAAATAAAAAAGAACTATTGTATTTATCTGAATTTACTGTATTTGTAAAAGATTCTGCAAGTTCCTTCGTCAGAAACCATGCAGCTTCCAACTGGATTCATCGGATCGCAGGTTTTTCCAAATAATTTACAGTCATGCGGAAGTTTTTCTCCTCTTAAAATTTCACTGCAAATACATGCTTTGTTTATTACTTCTTTAATATCCGGAATATCAATATTTTCATGAACATCGTATTTTTTGAATTCTTCTCTTAATTTCATACCGCCATCTTTGATGACAGGAAAGCCTCTCCATGCAACGTCTGATGGTTCAAAAACTTTATTCATAATTTTTTGTGCAATCACGTTTCCTTCTTCTTTAACTCCTCTTGTGTACTCATTTTCAACTTTAGCGTCGCCTTTTACGAGCTGTTTTAAAATCATCACGATTGAAGCCATTACATCGATTGGTTCAAAGCCTGCAACAACCATTGGTGCATTGTACGTTTTACAAGGGTCGTAATATGGTTTTAATCCTGTAATCGTTGAAACGTGTCCTGGACATATAAATCCATCTAGGTTAAGCGAGGTTCCGCCCCCAAGTAAAAATCCCATTACTGGCGGAGTTTGTCTGTGCGAATTTAAAATGTAGAAATTTTCAGGTTTATTTAATAATTCTGCGGCAGTTGTTGGAGCAGTAGTTTCAAATCCGATTGCAACAAATACTACTTTTTCATCCTGTTTTTTTGCAAGTTTCACTGCATCCCCAATTCCGTAAACAATTTTTACGTCTGCACCTTCCGACTGGAGTTGCATTAAGGATTTTTCACTTCCTGGAACTCGATACATGTCTCCAAGGGTTGCAATTGTGTATCCCTGTTCAGCAAGGTACATTGCTTCATCAATTTCTTTCTGTGTTGTAACACACACAGGACATCCTGGTCCTGGAACAACCGTAATATTATCCGGTAAAACATCTCTTATTCCGTATTTACAAATTGTATGTTCGTGTGATCCACAAACGTGCATTATTTTTACATCATCCAGTTTTTCAGAGAGTTTTTGGATTGTCTGAATAGATTTCTTAATTAATTCTTTGTCATTGATGTTCATGAGTTTTGCATCCATAGTATTCCTCTTCTGATTAAGATACCAAAATTATGACAAAATACTATATAAAAATAGTAGAGTGGATCTTTGTAAAAAAAGTCTAAAAATTCCTGATTAGCAACAAAAATTAATTAAAATATTTTGATTTATGGAATTATTGGTTTTGAATGGTTGTACAATCCGATTTTAATTTATTATAAGTTTTTATATCATGTTATCAAATTATAGTTATTCTAAACATATTCGAACTAATTATGAGGTGTTTATCATGTTTCCTGGCGGAGGAAAGTTTAATCCAAGAATGATGAAACAAATGCAGAAAATGATGAAAGATTTCGGAATGGATGCCGAAGATTTAAAAGCTGTCAAGGTTACAATCGAACTAGAAGACACAATTTTGGTCTTTGAAAAACCAAAAGTTCAGGTAATGGACATGCTGGGAAATAAAACTTATTCGATTACCGGAAAAGCTAAGAAAGTAGCAAAAGCAGAAGAAAAAATTGAAGACGTTGAAGTAAAAGTCGAAGTAACTGAAGAAGACATCGAAATGGTTTCAAGCCAGTGCGGAGTTTCAAAAGAAGAAGCTAAAAAAGCATTAGAAGAAGCTAATGGGGATTTAGCTGAAGCTATTTTAAAACTTGGAAACTAATTTTTATTTTTTTAATTATCAAACATTTTATTTATTTTATTTTTTTATATGCCGGTGAAAGAATGGATATCGAAAGGTACGTAAGAAAGTGTCTGAAAAAGGGAATTTCAGAGTCTAAAATCATTGAAGACGGTTTTAAAAAAGTAATCGAAGTTAAAGACACTGATGAGGGATGGGCAAGAAGATTTGTCGAAGCAGTAGTCGAAGAAGTAAAGACAACTGAAAAATACCATGAATCAGAAGATAAAAATTTAAAATATTTACTTGACTGCCCAGAATCCGGAATTACAATGGGAAAAATGGGTGTTGGAAGCCGAGGAGAAGGCGATTTTTTTGTTCACCGCGAAATTGCGAGAATTATTGAAAGTACAAATTTAGAAACTGAAGTCGACAGTACTGAACAGGACGATGCAGGAGTTGTAAAAGCAAATGCGGAACACGTTGTGGTTGCAGTTGATGGAACACATTCAAGATTAAGTGATTTTCCATTTATTGCAGGATTTCACGTTGCAAGAGCTGCATTAAGGGACGTTTACGTAATGGGTGCAGATGCAGTCGCAGTTATAAGTGACATTCACCTTGCAGACGATGGAGATGTTTCAAAAATATTTGATTACACCGCAGGAATCTGTGCAGTTTCTGAAGCTGTAAATGTGCCCCTTGTTGCTGGAAGTACCTTAAGAGTTGGCGGTGACATGGTTTTAGGGGACAGGATGGTCAGTGCTGTTGGTGCAATCGGAATAATTGGAAAAGGGGAACCAACTGCAAGGAAAAGAGCAGAAGTTGGTGACGTAATTTTAATGACTGAAGGAAGCGGTGGTGGAACAATTTCTACAACTGCGCTTTACTATGGAATGTTTGACGTTATAAAAGAAACGATCAATGTTGATTTTTTAAAATCATGCAAAAATTTGATTGAAAACGATCTTTTAAAACACATTCACGTAATGACTGACGTTACAAATGGTGGATTAAGGGGCGATGCATTCGAGATCACAAACACCGCAAAAGTTTCACTTGAAATCTACAAGGAAAAAGTTAATGAACTCGTAAACCCGAAAGTCTTGGAAATGCTTCAAAAATTAAATATTGATCCATTGGGTGTTTCAATTGACAGCCTTTTGATAATTGCTCCTGAAGACAAAGCTGGAGGAATAATGGAAAAAACTGGTGCTAAACAGATTGGAGTTGTCAAAGAAGGAGACGTTAGCTATTTAATTGACGAAAATGGCGAAAAAGAACTTTTAATTCCAAAATTCAGAGAAGCTGCATACACACCAGTTAAAAAAGTGGTTGGTGAGCAAAAACCTGATAACTTTGAAGAAATGAAAGAAAAAGTTAGAAAAACATGCGACATGGCAATAGAAAAGAAAGATTTCATATTAAAAGAAATGGTTAAGGATTAATCCGTCTTAATATTAAGTTCTTTTATCAATTTTCCTATTTTTGATGGGTCTACGATATTTATGTCTACATTTTTATTTTTTATCGAAATTTCAACGGTTTTCTGGTTTTCAACAGATAGCTGAATTCCTACACCTTTTTTTTCAAGAGTATCTATAAGCCCGAGTATCATTTCCATATCCATGGTATCACCTTTTAAGATTTTCTTTCGTTGTATATATTTAAAGCTTCTGAAACAGTTTTTCCGTCAATTGTTATTGCATATATCGCATTACACATTGAAACGGCATCTGATAATGATTTTTGATGGATGTTTCTTCCAGTGGCATTTCCTGACGCTCCGCTTATGTGAATCTGTTCGTAGAGCTGTTTTAAAAATGATTCAATATCTGTACTTGATCCGCCTGCACAGACTACTTTAGTTCTTCCGGCAGCCATAACGGCTTCTTTAAATGATTCTGCAGGATTTTCTGATTTTGGGTAATTTACTTTTACAAAATCAGCTCCAAGACACGCTGCAACACCCGTAGCTCCAGAAATTAGTTCTGAGTCTTTTTCATCTTTTACGGCTTTTCCCCTCGGGTAAATCCAGAGAATTACAACAAGTCCCCCTTTATGAGCTTCATAAATTATTTTTGAAGCCTCAGAAAGCATCTCTGATTCATATTCACTTCCAAGATATATTGTGTATCCTACTCCAACTATATTAATTCCAGAATTTTTCTTAAATTCCAAAATATCGTTAATATCCAGTAATGCACGGCTTAAAGGGTCTTTCTGATTCGTGTCTACAAGATTCGTTTTTGAATTTAATTTTACAATGTAATTTATATCCTTATGATCTCTGCCGTATCTGGATAATAATCCAAACTGAACCGCAAAACCACCTATTTTTGAATTTTCAGCAATTTTAAACAGGTGTTCCGGATCTGCATCATCTTTTGAAATATCTTTTCCGTAAAAATCTTCGTTCAAATGTTCGATCTTCTGATCGCCTGCAAAAAGCATCAAATTGCCCGTATTTCTTGTAAGATTCAGGTAATTTTGTATATATTCTTTATGCATTGATTCTGGAGTTTCCAGCGGAATTAATACATCATCACCGGTTATTTTTTTAACCACTATTGTCCCCTCTTTAGTTTTTAACTAACTATTCTCAATAATACTTCTCTGTTTTTTAATTTAAAATAGTTTAGATTTAATCAAAGGCAATGAAAAATGATATATAAGTTATATGCACAAATGTATAATAAATTGCAAAAGACATACAGGGGGATATCATGTTGCGTGGGGGCGTAATTGATTGTAAAATTAAATGGGAGTTTTTGATCGGAAACAGTATCGATTCAAGTCCAATTCTTGCTAAAAACGGTACCATATATGTGGGTTCGGGAGATAAAAATCTTTATGCGATAAATCCTGACGGCTCAATAAAATGGTCTTTTAAATCTGATGAAATAATCGAGTGTAAGCCATCTATTGGAAAAGATGGAACAATCTATTTTGGTTCAGACAAAGTCTATGCAATAAACCCTGACGGAACCGAAAAATGGAAATTTGGTACAAAAAAAGCAATAGCCTCTGATTTTACGATTTTTGAAGATATACTTTATGTAACCTCACTTGATGGTTACTTGTATGCAATAAACCCTGACGGAACCGAAAAGTGGCGTTTTAAAACCAATAAGGCAATATATGCAACACCAATAGTTTCAGAAGATGGAACAATATATGTTGGTTCAAATGACCATTATTTATATGCAATAAACCCCGATGGAACCGAAAAGTGGCGTTTTAAAACAAAAGACGCGATAACTTCTGCAATATCTATTGGAAACACTGGAACAATCTATTTTGGTTCAGACAAAGTCTATGCAATAAACCCTGACGGAACCGAAAAATGGAACTTCTATGCGGGTTACTGGATTGTTACAAGGCCTGCAATTTCAGAAGATGGAACAATATATGTAACCTCACTTGATGGTTACCTGTATGCAATAAACCCCGATGGAACCGAAAAGTGGCGTTTTAAAACAGAAAAACGTATTGAATCTTCCCCAGTAATTGGAAACACTGGAACAATCTATTTTGGTTCATATGATGGTCATCTCTATGCAATAAACCCCGATGGAACCGAAAAATGGAACTTTGAGACCGGAAGTTGGATAATATCTACCCCAACGATAGATGAAAACGGAACAATCTATTTTGGAACGAGAAACGGAAAATTCTATGCATTATTTAATTAATATTCCTAATAATTCCTTTTTTGTTAATTTCGAAAGATTAAAATTCAGAGTAGCATTTTTATATCTATTTTTACTTATTGTTTAGTAAGTAATAACGATATTTAGGATTATTTTGGTGGTATTATGAAAAAAGTAAAAGTATGTTCTCCCGGAACTTCTGCAAATCTCGGTCCAGGGTATGATATTTTCGGGCTTGCTCTTTCAAAGCCATACGACATATTGGAAGTTGAAAAAACGGAAAAAGGAATTATTATTTCTGTTGAAGGGGAAAAAGCAGAAGAAATACCTACAAACGTGGATGAAAATACCGCAGGAGTAGTTGCTAAAAAGATGATGGAAGATTTTAATATACAATCTGGAATTCACATCCATATAAATAAGGGAATAAAGCCTGGAAGCGGTCTTGGAAGCAGTTCTGCATCCTGTGCAGGAGTTGCTTTTGCATTGAATGAACTTTTTGAGTTGAAATTATCAAAATTAGAACTTGTTAAATATTCATCACTTGGAGAAGCAGTTGCAGCAGGCGCTCCTCACGCAGATAATGTGGCCCCTGCAATTTTTGGAGGATTTACACTTACAACAAGCTATGATCCATTAGAAGTACTTCATATCCCGGTAGATATTGAAGTTTTAGTTGCACTTCCAAACATTCAGGTAAGTACGAAAACCGCAAGAGAAATACTTCCAAAAGAAATCCCAATAAAATATATGGTAAACAATGTTGGAAAAGCTGCAGGAATGGTTTATGCATTATACAACAACGATTTAGAACTTTTTGGAAGATATATGTCAAAAGACTGCGTTGTTGAACCCTGCAGAGCTAATTTAATTGACGGATATGCAGAAGTTAAAGAAAAGGTAAAAGATTTAGTCTATGGTATAACGATTAGTGGTTCAGGACCTGCAATTATTACAATACCTAAAAAAGAACACGTAATTGATATCGAAAATATCTTTAAGGAAGTCTGGAACTGTCCGGTTTACTACACGAAAGTGGGGCCCGGATGTTATGTTGAAGAAATTGAATAGTTTATATTAAAAAATTTTTTATTTTTTTTATTCATTCTATAATTTCTAAAATCCGGTTAATTTCTTCATTTTTAAATATTCTTAATTTATTCCCTTCTTTTAAATCTTTAATCGAATTATTGTACTCGTATATTTCGTAATTTGAATCGTCCATTGCAGTTATTGTGTCAGGAGTAATTGAAATAACGGTTGCCGTTTCACAATCTTCTCCTTTTTTAATTAATTTTGCAGATTTATCGATTTCGTTCCAAGCAAGTGCAATTTTATCTCCAATTTCGACAGGTTCCATATATACTCTAGCTTCATTTAATGAAGAAACAACGTAGATTTTTTCGTTATATTCTATAATATCCCCAATTTTAAATTCTGGAATTCTAACTGCAACGGTGATTCGATACATGTCTTTTCCAGTATCTTTATCTACTCCAACGAGTTTTGCAGTTTCTATTGATTTTCCGCCGTATTTTGCTTTTATAGCTGATGCAATATTTCTTATTGCACCCATTGATCCCATCTGATAGTCTAATCCTTCTTTTTGAGGGATATATTTTGAAATAAATGCCATCCTATCTTTATTAAGTCGTTTTCCAGCTTCATCTCTAACGAAGTCGTCCAACTCTATTCTTTCTTTATCATTTAAGAACCGGTTCATCGCTCTAACCTGCAATGTTCCTTCATAGTAGTTTGACATACATCTCGAGCACCTTGGGCACTGCACCATATCAAGATAAACGGTAATATGTCTTTCTTCATCTCTATCGTTATCTTCCCCAACAAGCCTTCCTTCTGCAAAAACAACAACAGGAATTTCCACACGTGATCTTTTTCCACCCGGAAGCTGTTTTGGTTCTTGAGGCATTATTTCTACATCAATACTTTTATTTGCCTTTTTTAAATTATCTTTAACTCCAAAATAAGCAATTTCTTCCATTATTGCATATGTTTCCGTTTTTTGAGGGTCTTGCCAGAGTTTTCGTTTATATGATCCGCACATATGGCAGACTTCAACGTGTATCTCGTTATCGAGTTCAATAAGTGGATTCATGTGGGTGTAGCAGATTTTACAGAGGCCTTCAAGAAGTTCGCCTTCATGACCGCATCGGTAGCAGAATCCTTTCATAATATCACCAAAAATGTAAAATTTGTTAATTAAGTAAAAAAGAAGAAAAAGAGTACTTATAATGTCTTAACTGGTTTCATTGCACCACAAGCGGTACATTTCAAGAAGTGTATTCTTCCTTCTTTTACGATTTTTGTGTCCGGTTTTCCACATTCTGGACAGAGTACGTATTCGTTTACGTAATTTTGGATTTTTTCGTTTACCATTCTCCATCCGAATTTACCTTGCAAGATTAATCTGACTCCTTCAATGTCTCCTGCAGTACCTAATTCTTTCATTACGTATTTTGCAAATTCTTGTGCATCTCTTTCCATGAATTTTGCAATATCTTTGAAGTTTTTAATAATGGTCCTGTTTCCTTCTACAAAACTGTCTGCAGATGGGATTTCAAACCTTACATCTTTGAATACTTCTTCTGGAAGTTGTTCTCGCGCTCTTGTCAATAAACTGTTGTAATCGAAGTAGTCGACCATGTTTTCACCAAATTTAAATTAGAAACTAATAGTTGTAAAAAAGTGTACAAGTTCTAAACTTGTTCTCTAGTCCATCGTTTATATACTTGCCGTTAAATTAATATAGGTGTCAAGATACATGATGTTAAGACTAGGTAATACTAGTAGTTTAGTGACGGGTGAACTCCCGTAGGGCATGTAGCATTAAGCTGAACCCAGAAACAGAAATCGACGAAACAAGTGATACCATGAGTATGTACAACTACGTGAAAGAAGCATGGAAAGTACCTGCTAACTCATACGTTAAAGAGTTACAATGGGCTAGAATGCAAGACTGGAGAAAAGAACCTTCAGTTATAAGAATTGAAAGACCTACAAGAATTGATAGGGCTAGAAACTTAGGATACAAAGCAAAACAAGGAATTGTTGTTGTAAGAGTTAGTGTTAGAAGAGGAGGTTTAAGAAAACCAAGACCAAAACACTCCAAAAAACCTGCAACAATGGGTATCAACAAAATTACAATGGCAAAATCCATTCAAAGAATTGCTGAAGAAAGAGCAGCTAAAAAATACCCTAACATGGAAGTATTAAACTCCTACTGGGTAGGACAAGATGGAAAACAAAAATGGTACGAAGTTATCTTAGTTGATCCATGCCAACCATCAATTAAAAACGACAAATCCTACAACTGGCTCTGCAAAGGAACCCACAAAGGTAGAGTAACCAGAGGTTTAACATCAGCTGGTAAAAAAGGAAGAGGATTAATGTACAAAGGAAAAGGTGCTGAAAAAGCAAGACCAAGTGTCAGAGCTAACGGCAAAAAAACGAAATAATTAAATTTCCTTTATTTTAATTCTTTTACTTAATTTTTTATTTTCTTTTTTCGATTATTTTAAAAATTTCAAAGTTTATTTAAACCTGTTTTACAATATTTTGTTTAAATTTAAAATCAGATGGGATAGTTATGGTAAATAATATATCAATATCAACGATTGCAAATGCAACCGAAGACGAAGAAAAAGTTCTTGACGCAATGGTTTTCTTTTTACCTGAAATAATCGAAGAAGACGATTTGGAAACCGAAACTGTTGAAACAGAAGGAAATTTTGGAAATCCTATTGAAATTCACACGGTTAAAATTTCTGGAAAAAAGGCAAAATTAGTCTTTAATTATATCATTGATTTGATAAAAAGTGATGAAAGAAATGTAAACCGATTAAAAAGTGAATTGGACAACAGAATCGAGAAAAATAAACTTTATTTAAGATTTGATAAACAAAAAGCATATCTTGAAGAGTGTAAACTTTCAGATGGGGACGATACTGTAAGAATCGTTGTAAATTTCAAGATTTTTGTTCCAAGCGGAAAAGAAGAAAAAGTAAAAGAAATGGTATTAGAAAGACTTGACAAACGAGGTGTTTTCTAATGCACGAACTCTCCTACGCAACGTCAGTATTAAACGCGATACTTGATGCGGTAAAACAACAAGAAGAACTCGGTAGAAAGGTTATAAAAGTAAACGACATTAATCTGGAAATTGGGGACCTTACTTTGTTAAGTGTGGATCAGTTACAGTTTGTTTTTGAAGTCATTTCGGAAGATACTGTATGTAAAGGTGCAGAATTAAAAGCAGAAATTGTAAAGCCAAAAATTTTCTGTATGGACTGTGAATTTGAAGGAAATTTGGATACAAAAGATGAACTCGAAGTAGCATGCCCGAAATGTGAATCAAGAAATGTTAAATTGAAAGGCGGGAAAGAATTTAACATAGTAAATGCGACAATCGAATTTGACGACGAAGAATAATTCTTTTTTTATAATTTTTGACTTGATTTGGATTTTAACGTTTATATAGTATCTTTTAAATAATGTTAATCATTGAAATTGGGTGTTTTTAAAATGCAAAGATTAATATTCTGTTACCCCAAATTGGAGAAGGTATTTTAAAAATATCGCAAATAAAAATCTGTAAAAATCCCAAGTTTTCCATCTGTTCCGGTGTACAAAATGAAAAAAGAAATTAAATTAAAAGAACTTTCGAACAAGATCGTCAAATCCCTCTTAGAAAATCCTGAAAAGCCAGTTTACGAGATAATGGATGAGCTCGATATTTATGCAATGAATCTCGACGATGAAGATCTGGATAGAACTAAAGGTTTTGTCTGTGAATTATTAAGCAGGATTGACGTAGTTTCAATGAATCTCGACGACGAAGATATCGCACACACAATGTCAATGATTTCATTGAGATTTCACATGCACGATAAATACAATAAATTCGAAATTATGGACGTTCCGCACCTCCAGTCAAGAATAAAGGATGCTGCAAAATACATAAAATACATTAAAAAAAGTAATAAAGCTTAAATTTTTATTTTTTTTCTACAAATGCGGATTTTTTGGCACCGCACATAGGGCATGTCCAAGTATCAGGTAATTCTGAGAACTTTTTCCCCTCTTTTTCTTCATCATATTCGTATCCGCAGATAGTGCATTTCCAAACTGACATAAAACTACCTCCTTTTCCAATATATTTAATTTTGAAAACACTAATTTATATAATTTTACAAATGCATCAAATTTCAAGTAATTTGAATAAATATTTTGATTTTTCACCGATTATTCCATTGCAAGATTCAAAATTAAACTTTCTCCCAAGAACTGGCCATATTATTGAATCTATATGTAATGGCGGAATTTTCGTGGTTTTAGAAATACTGTTCCAAAATTTTATCGGATTTTCATCGGTAAATTTAAGGGTGTATTTTTCAATTCTCGAATCTTTTGGGATTTCAATTTCCATCGGATATGGAATAAACTCGTTAAATACAATTCTTGATGCATAACCAAACATTTTTATCGCAAAGACAATGGTTTTAGCATTTTTCTTTGAATTTAAGTTTTTTGATAGTTTTTCAAGCAGTTCTTCCATATTTGAATAATAATTTTTAAAATCCAAAAGATTTAAGTTTTCAAGAAACGGGATAATCTTTTCAATCCGTTTTATTTTTACATTTAAAAGCCGTCGGTTTCCTTTTGAAGTTTCAAGGAAATTAACGTATTTTTCTCCTAAATTTTCATTATTAACTTCATTTTTTGACCAGTATTCTGAAAATTCTTCCCACCAGAGTTCTCCAGTAGTGCAGAGCTGGTAGCTTACGATTGAATTTAAAATTACGAGTTTTATAAACATTTCATCGTGATTAATGGAGTTTTTTAAGTTTTCAATAACGAAATATTGTGTATCTATTTTTTCTTCCATATGTTTAGCAAATTCCACGTCAAAATGCCCAAATATTTCGATAATTTCGTTTATTTTTTCTAAATTTTCCATAATTTTCACAAAAATTTTTAATAATAATTTGAAGTGGTAATTTAGTTTTTAAGTTCTTTTTGAATTTATTATTTCTTCAATTTTTTCTAAATCTGGTTCTCGTTTCCATATCGGAGTCTTTTCCGAAATGTATGGTGGAACAACTTCTTCAAATACTGGTTTTTCACATGTATAAAATATTCCAAGAGGATATTTTTCAGTTTGAAGTGCTTTTTCAAAGGCTTTTTTCCTATCTGTTACATCATGATCTTCTAAAAAATAGGTATTTTCATTATACCATTGAAGAGTATTTACTTTGTTAAATGACGGACAGGGATGGAATATATCCACTATTGATAAACCTTTATGATTTATTGCTTTAATTATTATTTCTTCAGTTTTTTCAAGGTTTCCAGAAAAAGTACGTGCTACAAAAGATGCATTTAATGATATTGCAAGTGCTATTGGATTTAGTGGCTCTTCAAATACCCCCCACGGCTGAGTTGGGGTTTTCGTTGAAACAAGGGTTGTTGGAGATGCCTGTCCTTTAGTGAGCCCATATATCTGGTTATTATGTATTAAAACTGTGATATTTGGATTTCTTCTTATCGCATGAATAAGATGGTTTCCACCTTCTGCATACATATCCCCATCGCCGCCTTCAGCAATTACTGTCAGTTCTGGATTTGTGGCTTTTACGGCAGTTGCAGCAGGTATCGCTCTTCCATGTAATGTATGAAAACCATTTACAAACATGTAGTGGGGCATTTTTCCAGCTTGCCCAATTCCAGAAATTATCGCAACATTTTGCGGTTTTAAATTCAGTTTTGACAGGGCATTTGAAAGTGATGCTTTTATTGCAAAGTTCCCACATCCCGGACACCATGAAATATCTATTTTTTCAGTTCTTTGAAAAGGATTATTTTCCATGAAATTCACCCCCTCAAAACTTTTTTAATTTTTTCAGAAAGTTCTTCGACCGAAAATACTCTTCCATCGTATTTTAAAATGCTATCATTCATTTCAATTCCAAATTCCCTCTTTAAAAGTCTTCCAAGCTGTCCAGTATAATTTAATTCAATATTTACTACTTTTTCAGCTTTTTTCAAGTATTTTTCACCAGATTCTGAAATAGGATAAATCTGACTGAAATGTATAAATGCAGTATCTTTTAAGTTTAATTCTTCAAGTGCATCTTTTATGGGGTAGTAAGTGGTACCCCATGAAACAATCAGGTTTTTGTAATTTTCATTTCCAATAAATTCGGGTTCTATCGATTCTTTTTTAATTAAATTCAGTTTTTTATTCCGTTTTCTAGTCATTTTATTTACTAAATCAATATCTTCGGTAATATCTCCAAATTCATCATGTTCATTACCACATATTAGTACAATTCCTTCACCATATCCTGGAATTCCTCGTTTTGAAACTGGATTTTCTGTTAATTGGTACCTTTTGTAGTCAGATCTGGTTTTTAAAACGTGATTTTCTTTTATTATATCTTTTAATTCATTATTTGACAGATTGTAAAATGTATCTGCAAGATATTCATCAGATAAAATAAAAACTGGAACTTGGTATTTATCGGCCATATTAAATGCGATCTGGCTTATTTCATGAGCATCTTCAATTTTTCCGGGTGAATATATAATTCTTGGAAATTCACCATGCCCAGAATAAATGGCTAACTCCAGATCTCCTTGTGCAGTTCTCGTTGGAAGTCCTGTTGATGGTCCGGGCCTTTGTGCAAGATAAATCACAACTGGAGTTTCAGTCATTCCTGAAAGGCTAATTGCTTCACACATTAGGGAAAATCCGCCTCCTGATGTCGTAACAAGACTTCTTGCACCGGCATAACTTGCACCAATAGCCATATTTATTGCAGAGATTTCGTCTTCAACCTGTTCAACAATAATTCTAAGGTCTTTTGAATGACTTGCAAGAAATGTGGAAACTCCTGTTGATGGAGTCATTGGGTAAAATGATACAAAGTTACAGCCTGCTTTTGCAGCCCCAAGTGCAACAGCTTCAGTACCGCTTAATACAATTTCATCTTTGAGTTTATCATTCTTTTCAAGATCTATTTTTAAATCTAAATCTTTTAAAATTTTTTTTCCAAGTAAGTATCCTTCTTTTGTAGCTTCCAAATTTTTGTTAACGATTTCTTCTCCTTTTTTGGAAAATTTAACTTCCAGATAACTATTAAAAAGCTCTAAATCGCAATCAAAAATTCCAAGTATCATTCCAGAACCGACTGTATTTGAAAATAAAACGTTTCCAATCTTCTTACTTATGTCTTGAATTGGAATATCGATAATATTCTTATTATTCAAAAATTCTTCATCGATATTTTCTTTTTCCCCCAAAATAATAGTTTTATAAGAAATTCTATCTTTTAAATGATTTAAAACGCCTTTTTTAAACGTTACAAGTAAATCTATTCTTTTTAAAAAAGAACGCCTTTTTTCAGAGGATATTATAATTTCAGTCGTGTTAATTCCGCCCCTAACCCTTGACATGTACTCTTTTGTTGCAAATACGTTGTATCCTGATAATTTTAATATTTTTGTAAGTGATTCTTCAATGGTTTGTATTCCCTGTCCTGCAGCACCGCCGAGGACTATTGAAACTTCTTTTGCAAGATTCATATTCCCCCTCCACTGAATACACATATAAATTTGAATTTGGATATATTTAACATTGTTATATTTAGTGATAAAATGGATAACGACATCTACGACGAAAGGGTTCAAGAACGGGGAAAAGAGTATTTCTTAAAAAATATGGTAAAATACTGTATAAAACGTGGAAATACTCTTCAGGGAACTGTTTATGGTAGTGATAGCTACATAACAAAAGTTGATTTAAAAACAAATACTGGGATATGTACCTGTCCTTATCAATTCAACTGTAAACACGCATATGCACTTTTAGAGTCATATAAAAATGGAAAATATGTAAATGGGGATGAATTATTTTTCAATCTTTCAAAAATGGAAAAAAATGAGATTTTAGAAATTTTTGAAGATATTATTAAAAAACATAATTTATGGGATGAATTTGTAAAAACGGATGTAACATTATTGGATACTGCAAAAAACATGCTTGAACTTACAAAAATTGAAAAGAAAAATTTATTTACATTTACTTCGTTTTTAAGGAATCAATTTCTAAAAAATGCAGAAAATACAGAATTGCTTGAAATAATTCCCGATATAATAAAATATATTCAAGAGCGAAAAAAGCTCGAAGAAATACTATTTTTAATAGTTGACGAACTTTTCGAGCGCGGAAAAACAGATAAAGATATTTTGAAGAGATTGATAGAACTTTCTAAGAAATATCGGGAGCTTTGGATGGTAAAAGATAATATTTTGGATTACGAGTATTTTGAGCTCTTAGATTATTAATTTTTAGAATAATTCAGGATTTATTAGATATTCTAATAAATATATTTATATAATCTGCTTAAAAATATAAATTGTAGCAATTTAGCTCTTCAATAAAAAATAAACTCATGTTTGCAAACATATTAGTTTTTCTAATATAACTTTGGAGGTAATACTATGGAACTTGACGTTACTGGAACCGTATGTCCAATGCCGGTTTTAAAAACAAAAAAAGCATTAGATTCATTAAATTCAGGGGATGAATTAACTGTTACTGGAGACTACAAACCAGCTCTTCAAAATATCGTAAGATTTGTAGAAGAAAAAGGCCACGAAATACTTTCTTCAGAAGAAAGTTCAGATGGATTTAAAATTGTTATAAAAAAATAAGGTGAAAGTTTGAAATTTACCGTTATTATCGGGGATGCACCTTATGGAAAAGAACGAGCATATTCTGCTTTAAGATTTGCATTAACCGCTCTTTTGGAAGGAATTGATGTAAATATCTTCTTACTCGAAGATGGGGTTTACGTTGGCAAAAGAAACCAAGCTCCAGCAGGAGTTCCAGATTATTCTGAACTTTTGGAAAATTCAATCGAAGCAGGGGCAGTTGTAAAAGCATGCGGCCCATGTTGTAAAGCAAGAGGAATTTCTGAAGAGGAACTCCTTGAAGGAATTACGCCTGCAACGATGCACGATTTAATAGCTTTCGTAAAAGAAGCAGATAAGACCGTAAACTTTTAATCATACTATTTTTCATGTTTTTTAGTTTTTAATTATTTTAAATCAATTTAAAATTTAGTTAAAGTTTTTATATTATTTTTTGAAAGTTAACATATTCTAAAAACGAGTGAAAATATGTTTGACGACGATAAAGAATTTACAATGAAAAAACTCCAAGCAGCCCTTGATAATGGCTTTGTAGACCTTGAAGTTATGTATTTGGTGAATAAAATAAATGAATTTAACAATTACTACACAACAAGCAGCTGCATTGGAAGATGCGGAATAATGGAGTTTCCAAAGGGTAAAAATCCAAAAATACACTCAAAATGGCTTGGAAAATGGCACCATTATGCAAATTACGATGAAATTGATCAAGCCATTTCTGAAAAATCTGAAAGTTTTGAAAAAATCTCCTTTGTATTGAATTCTCCAATCTTACATGTCGCATCAAGGAATGCAGATACCAGTAAAAAACTGTTGGAACTTGCATATCACAACGGTTTAAAGGCATCATCGATAAAATCGATTTCTAGTAAGAGGTATATTGTAGAAATCATGACGACTGCGAAAATGGATGCACCAATAGCTTATGACGGAAAAATGGTCGTTAATCGGGAATATCTTGATATACTACTTGATGAAGGGAATTTGAAATTAAAACACGCGAGAAAATCATTAATTCGATTTTATGAAAGATTGGACGAACTTAAAGATTAATTAGAAAATATTAATACTTTGAAAAACATATGTTCTTAAACAGGTGGTGAGAATATGCTTGATTTGAAGTGCACCAGTTCTAAGGATATATTTCCTCTGGCTTATGCTATACACGTACTTGTGAACAAAGCTCCAGTAACAATGCGTTCTAAGGATAAACCAGGAGTTAGAATTGAAAAAGGAAAATTAGTTGATGATAATTACGAAGGTTACGTTTTAAAACAAGTTTTAGAATTTGGGGAAATTTTAAAAGTAACTCCAATTCAAGGCCCGTACTCTGGAGTTCCGGTGGTGGTTGTTCCAGTAAAAGATGATGAAAAAATTACAGGAGCAATTGGGATTGTAGATTTAACTGCAGGAATATTTGAAGAAATTCAGTCGATAGCCCGTAGAAAAGAGTTTGCAAGGTTTTTGCCTGACGAAGCGTTTCCGAAATAACTATCAATTTTGGTGATACATTGAAAAAAGTATTCATATTTCCCCCAAATAGCCTTATTTTGGCGGATTTGGTGGAGAGATTCGGCCACAAGCCATTAATGATCAACAATGCAATCGGGGATAGGGTAAGGGATCTTGAAATCGATACGCCACCTTTAAACATCACTGATGAAGACCCTAAAAAAGGTCTTAAATATGCGGCAATTGAGGTTCCGTCGGGAGTTCGGGGTAGAATGTCATTAATTGGTCCATTAATCGATGAAGCAGAAGCTGCAATTGTCATGATTCATGCACCGATTGGATTTGGATGTGTAGGATGTGAAAGGACAAATGAACTCACGAAATACCTTATTCGAAGAAAAGAAATGCCTGTTTTAAATGTCGAATATCCTGAAAATGATGAAGATGCAAAAATAGTCGTAAAAAAAATTGCACTATTTTTGGAAAGCTTAGAAAACAAAATCGAGGGTTAACATGAAAATAATAAAAGCTGCTTTAGTACTGGTTTTTGCGTTAATTTTGAGCTCTGCATCTGCAGAAACTGTTTTAATTTCTGACAGTTCCGACCTTTTTTCCAAAATGAAAACAATAGCGATGAAATATGCAGAAAATCTTGAAGATATTCCGTTTGCAACGAACATTGCTTCAAACGAAAGAATAAATTTGAATGTGGATATGGGTGAAGAAGATTTATTAATTTCAATAATTGTTATAGATGGTAAAATTACAAGTTTTGAAAAAGGAAGTTTGGATGATGCAACTATGAATGTTTACACTGATGAAAATACAGTTAGGGAAATTTTGGACTCCGATAATCCAGTAAGTTCTGCGCAGACTGCTTTAAAAGCAGGCAATATAAAAATGGAAGGAGTAGGGCTTGTAAACTCTATAAAAATCTCAATTGCAAATATATTAATGTCTTTCTTTTAAATATAATACTTTTTTAATTTTAGGTATTTGTGAATTGTACCCCCCAGTCTGCAAAACTTTATATATTTATAAACACTAGTTTCTTCAAAAATAATACCTATCGCAGTGATGAATATGGATTTAATAAAAAAAATAATGTCAAAACACGCTAAATTGGAATCATACTATTTATGGTTGATAGTTTTTATGGTTGCGGTTTTTTTGCTTGCTTTTGGGGTTTATCGGCTCCCTGATTTATTATAATCTATAAATTTTTAAAATTAAAATTTATATAAAAAGAAATGGATCAGTTCCTATTATCAAACACTCTTTTACTCTTTTTCTCACTTCTTGGAAGTTCTCCAATTTTCAAACATTCAACATTGGGTGAAATTCCAATATATGTTTTAAATGCTTTTATGATTGCAGTTTCAGTTTTATTAAACTCTTCTTCTGAACCCTCAACTTCTACTCTAAATAACATTGAGTCTCTGCCTTCAAATCTGCTAAGTAATATCTGATATTCGCTACTCACGCCCTTTACTTTTTGTATTAAATCTTCAATCTGTCCAGGGTAAATGTTTACCCCTTTTATTTTAATCCGGTCATCTGCTCTTCCAAGTATTCTATCTATTCGTGGATATTCTGATCCACATTTACATTTTTCAGGGATTATTCTTGTCAAATCTCTAGTTCTGTATCTTATAAGTGGCGCGCCTTCTTTTGTAAGTGTTGTAATTACAAGTTCGCCAAGTTCTCCATCAGACAAATTTTCGCCAGTAACTGGATCAATGATTTCAAATAACAAATGGTCTGACCAGTAGTGCATTCCTTCATGGTATTCGCAGTCAAGCGCAATGCCTGGCCCGTATATTTCCGTTAATCCATAAATATCGAAGCTTTTTATTCCAAGTTCGCTTTCGATTCTATTTCTCATCTTTTCGCTCCATCTTTCAGAACCGATTACGCCTATTTTTAGATGGATTTTATCTTGAATTCCTTTTTTTCGTATTTCTTCCGCCAATAATAGCGCATAAGATGAAGTAGATGTTAAAACAGTAGATTTCAAATCTACCATCATCTGAAGCTGTTTTTCAGTATTTCCTGGCCCCATCGGTATTGCCATTGCACCTAACCGTTCAGCACCTAGTTGAAATCCAATTCCTGCAGTCCATAGTCCGTATCCTGGAGTTATATGTACCCTATCATTATTTGTAACGCCTGCCATCTGGTAGCATCTCATCATCATTTCTGACCAGACATCTACATCTTTCTGAGTATATGGTATGATTACTGGGCTTCCTGTTGTTCCAGACGACGAGTGTATTCTAACTATTTTTTCATCAGGAACTGCTTGAAGGCCTAATGGGTATGCATTCCTTAATTCTTCTTTTTCAGTGAACGGAATTTTTCTAAAATCTTCAAGAGAGTTAATTTTATCAATATTTACATTGGCTTCTGAAAATTTGTTTTTATAGAATTCACTACCCTCTGAAACGTGTTTGAGCAGTTTTTTAACTAATTCATACGTTTCTGAATCGTTACTGTTCATTATGGCCCTCCAGCATATTAGAAATAGTCTCTGCAGATAATTTGGTAGCATTTAAATTAATATCACGGTATTTTTCAGGAATTTCTGATTCAATCGTTTTTAAAAAGTCTTCGTATTCTAAAGGCAAAAATCCAGTATAAAATGCAGCACTCAGTACTGAAACATTCATTGATTTTGGATTTCCCGCAACTTTCGCAATTTTTGAAAAATCGATACAAATTGTTGATTTAACTTTTTCTTTAATAAAATTTATAATTTTTTCCGAGTCGTATTTTTCGTTTGAAGACCTTGCACTTGGAAGAATCAGGTTAGAGTTTGTGATTATCTTACCATCTTTTTTAAGGAAATGGATGTTTCTTGCAACTTCCGATACTTCAAGGCCGATTATTAAATCTGTACTGCCTTCTGGAATTAATGAACTTTTGATATTTTCACCAAACTGCAAATGGCTCACTACTGAACCTTCTCTTTGAGACATTCCAAGAGTTTCAGCAGTGTTCACGTGAAAACCTGAATTCATTGCAGTAATTGCAAGCAGTCGGGATGCTAAAACAACACCCTGTCCCCCAACTCCACAAATAATTACGTTGAAGTTCATTTTTCATCCACCTCGTTTATTGCATCAGCAGGGCACACGGCTTTACAAAGTCCACAACCTGTACAGGTTTCCATAATCTCGGGAATTTTTTCACTTAACGTTATCGCAGGGCACCCAAGTCTTTCAACGCAGATTTTACAGCTCGTACATTTATTTTTATCAATAACATATTTTTTAGTGGATTTAACAAGTGAAACACAGTTTCCTCTAAAAACAACCGCAGAAGGGCCATTATATTCAATAGCTTCTCTTGAACTATCTTTACACGCGGAAAAATCATCTGTAGATACAGTTTTTACAAATTCAATTCCGCAACTTTTTAAAATTCCTTCGATATCTATTAATTTTGTAGATTCTCCAAGCGCAGTTTTTCCAGTTCCCGGATGCGGTTGATGTCCAGTCATTGCAGTGGTTCTATTATCCAATACTGCAATTGTAACGTCGGCTTTATTATACACTGCATTAATCACAGCAGGAATTCCAGAATGGAAAAATGTGGAATCTCCAATAAATGCAACATTTTTTGAATTTTTTGTAGTTCTTGAGATTCCGCCTGCAAGGCTAATACCTGCCCCCATGCAAAGACATGTATCGATTAATTCTAAAGGAGGAGCATTTCCTAATGTGTAGCACCCGATATCTCCTGAAAATATAATCTGAATATTTTGTTTTTTCAAGTCTTTTGAAACTTCCTTAAATGCGTAAAATACGGTTCTGTGCATACATCCAGCACATAAATTTGGAGGCCTTACTGGAAGCGGAATTATATCAGTTTTTTCGATTAATTTTTCAGAAATTTCAATTTTTTGAATTTTTAAAATATCTAAAACTTTGTTAATTCCGGTTTTTACAATATCTACGCTGTATTCTCCACAGCAAGGGAAAATATTGTTTTTCTTCCCATAAACTGTCTTTGAAATATCATGTTTTCCAAGCAATTGGAGTAATTGATCTTCTAAGAATGAATCGAGTTCTTCAACTGTAATTATCAAATCAACATCGTTTATAAATTCTAGTAATTTATTTTCAGGGAATGGATACGGAGTTCCAATTTTTAAAACTGAGAATAAGTCTTTATTATTTGAAATAGCTTCGTTTACGTAGTGGTGGGATGCTCCAGAAGTAATTATTCCAATTTTTCCAGTTCCTGACTTAAAATTAAATTTTGAATCTGAAAATTCATCTGATAGTGTTTTTTGTAATTTTTCTAAAATTGGATGTCTTTCTGCAACCAATTTTGGAAATATTGCCCATCTGGAACTTTTTGAAAATCCTTCAATATCTTCGTTCGAGGGTTTTAATTCATCCAGTACAACATCATCACACCTGTGTGAAACTCTCGTTGTAGTTCGAAGAAATACTGGTGTTTCATACTTTTTTGAAATTTCAAAAGCATATCGAGTCATTTCGTAGGCTTCCTGTGAGTTTGAGGGGTCAAGTACGGGAATATTTGAAAATAATCCAAAAGACCGGGTATCTTGTTCAGTCTGTGATGAATGGGGTCCTGGATCGTCAGTTACGAGGAGTACCAATGGACCGTTTACTCCAAGGTAAGTTAAACTCATTAGTGGGTCAGACGCAACGTTCAATCCAACCTGTTTCATAGTTACAATAGAACTTGCACCTGAAAATGATGCACCAATTGCCGTTTCTAATGCTACTTTTTCGTTTGTAGACCATTCAGCATAGAAATTATATTTTTTAGCGTTTTTAATCAGGGTTTCCATGACTTCTGTTGAAGGAGTTCCCGGGTACCCCGTAGCAAACTGTAATCCTGCAGCAACTGCTCCGTATGCAATCGCTTCATTTCCCATTAAAAAATGTTTATTATTCAAAAAATTCCCCCTATTTACTTTTAAAATTGATAATTTTTTCCTTAAAATCTGCGACTTTAAAAGTTTAACCCCTATATAATATAAATATTTCGATATCAAGTTATTTGTAGGCAAAACATATCCTAAAATGCCACTTATTTAAAAAAAGAAGTTAAAAAAATGTTTATTTTAAAATACATGATTATTATTTTGATATTTATCAAACATTTCCAATTTTAGATAAATATATAAAACTTAAATCAATATCTGTATTAGATTTTTTTGAAAATACGGTTTTTCGAAATATTGACAAAACATAAATATTTTCTAACGACAATATAAAAATAAGGTTAATTTAATTTATCCGAAACATGATGAAGGTGGAAAGTATGGAAGAAAAAGTAACTCTAAGTGTTATTAAGGCAGACGTTGGCGGGCTCTGCGGACACACATTAGCTCCAGAAGAATTATTGGATGCTGCAGAATACGTTTTAGAAAATGCACTCGATGAAATTTTAACTGATTATTATGTTACAAACTGTGGTGATGATATTGACATGATCATGACCCACGACAAAGGAACAGACAACGAAGAAGTACACAAACTTGCATGGGATGCTCTTGAAGCAGCAACCGATGTTGCAAAAGAGTTAAAATTATATGGTGCAGGTCAAGACTTACTTTCAACTTCATTTTCAGGAAACGTTAAAGGACTCGGCCCAGGATGCGCTGAAATGGAATTTGTTGAAAGACCAAGTGAACCAGTTGTAGTATTCTGCTGTGACAAAACAGACCCTGCAGCGTTCAATTTACCATTTTACAGGATGTTTTCAGACCCATTCAGCACTGCAGGCTTAGTATACGATCCATCAATGACAACAGGGTTCAGATACGAAGTTTTAGATGTTATGGAACACAAAAAAGTTTTCATGGAAACCCCTGAAGAAACATACTCATTACTTGCATTAATTGGAAACACTGAAAAATACGCTGTAAAAAGAGTTTACAGAAGAAAAGACAATGAAATTGCAGCAGTATGTTCATCAGAAAAATTAAACATGATTGCAGGAGAATACGTTGGAAAGGATGATCCTGTAGCAATCGTAAGAGCTCAAAGTGGATTCCCTGCGGTAGGGGAAGTATTAGAAGGATTTGCAAACCCACACCTCGTTGCAGGATGGATGAGGGGATGCCACTTTGGACCTATCATGCCTGTTGGTGAAGAAGATGCAATGCCTGCAAGATTTGACGGACCTGCAAGAGTTATGGCTTTAGGATTCCAGTTATCACACGGAAGATTAGTTGGACCAAACGACCTCTTCGCAGACAAATCATTCGATAAAGCAAGAGAAAAAGCACTCGATATGGCTGAAATGATGAGATCAATGGGTCCATTCATGCCACACAGATTGCCTGAATCAATGATGGAATACACATCAGTTCCAAAAGTTTTAGCACAGTTAAAAGACAGATTCATCGATATCGAAGACAAATGCGACTGCAAACTCGATGAAATAAGAGAAAGAGGAGACATGGAATAATTTTTCCATGAATTACTATTTTTTTAATCATTTTTAAAATTCAAAAATTAAAATTTAAAAAAAGTATTTTTTAGTTATTTCAAAACTGCTCCTTCATCAGCTGATGAAACGAGTCTTGAATATCTTGATAAATAGCCTTTTTTGATTTTAGGCTCAAATTCTTCCAGTTTTGAAAGTCTTTCTTTAATTACCGATTCATCCAAATCAACATTTATTTCTTTTTCAATCATGTCGATTTTGATTATATCTCCGTTTTCAATTGCAGCAATTAATCCGCCTGCAGCTGCTTCTGGAGAAACGTGTCCAATACAAGGGCCTCTACTTCCACCACTGAATCTCCCATCAGTAATCAATGCAACGCTGTCATCAAGACCCATTCCACAGATTGCCGAAGTTGGGGAAAGCATTTCTCTCATTCCGGGGCCTCCTGATGGTCCTTCATGCCGGATTACTACAACGTCACCTTCTACAATTTTTCCGCCAAGTATTGCAGCAATTGCTTCATCTTCTGAATTATAAACTTTTGCAGGCCCTTCATGTTTGTGCATTTTTGGGTCAACTGCACCGATTTTTACAACACAACCGTTTGGAGCAAGATTTCCTTTTAAAACTCTCAAACCTGCAGTTTCGTGAACCGGAGCTTCAACTTTTCTGATAACGTCGTAATTTACGTATTTGACAGATTCTGCAATTTCCAAAGTACTTCTTCCATCAACGGTTTTTGTATTTCTAATTTTTTCTTTTAATACCTTCAATACCGCAGGAATGCCTCCAGCATTGTGTAAATCAATCATATAATGTTCTCCACCGGGTTTGATTGATGCAATGTGTGGAACTTCATCGCTTAGTCTATCAAAATCATCGAGAGTTATGAATTTATTTTCAATTTCGTTTGCAATTGCAGGAATGTGTAATGTTGTGTTTGTCGATCCTCCAAGTGCAAGGTCAACTAAAATAGCGTTTTCAAAAGCTTCTTTTGTTAATATATCTGTTGGTTTTACGTCTTCTTTTACCAAGTCAACAATTTTTGAGCCAGTTTTTTTAGCAATTCTAACCTTTTGAGCATCAACTGCATGTATTGTTGCACACATTGGAAGAGATAGTCCCAAAGCTTCTGTAAGACAAGCCATACTGTTTGCAGTGTAAAGCCCTGCACAACTTCCAGCGCCTGGACATGCACATTCTTCAATACTCTTTAATTCTTCTTCAGTAATTTTTCCAACCTGATATTCACCAACCCCTTCAAAAAGGCTGATAAGTTCGCATTTTTTACCTTGGAATTCTCCTGGAAGCATTGGCCCTCCAGTAACTACAATAAATGGGATATTTAATCTTAAAGCACCCATTATCATTCCCGGAACAATTTTATCACACGTAGGAATTAAAACAAGACCATCAAATCCGTGTGCTCTTGCCATTGATTCGACAGCATCTGCAATGATTTCTCTTGATGGTAATGAATATTTCATACCCTCATGACCCATTGCAATACCGTCACAAATTCCGATTGTATTAAATTCAAATGGTGTTCCTCCATTTGCATAAACACCATGTTTAACTGCATCTGATAATGTTTTTAAGTGAATGTGGCCAGGAACAACTTCTGTAAAGCTGTTTACAACCCCAATAAATGGTTTTTCCATGTCTTCGTCTGAATATCCGCAAGCCTTTAAAAGAGCTCGGTTTGGAGATCTTATAACTCCTTTTTTGACGTTATCACTTATCATATCTTACCACCATTAACGATTAAGCTAATATTTGAACAAATTGGATAAAAAAGTATCGATGTATGAATTAATTAAAACTTATTTTAATTTTTTAATAATTGCCAATGATAAATAATCTTTAAATGGTTCAAAATCAATTTCATCAATTTTTCCTAAAGCCGTTTTTTGATTATTTGATGTTACTCGGTTTACAACACCAACTAAATATTTATCTTTTTTATCTTTTAAATTTTTCAGTTTTTCTTCAAGATCATTGGTTTTCATCACAATTAACGTATCGAATTCTTCTAAATACCGTTCTAAATCTTTTCCTTGAGGTAAAATTGCTAATTTTTCATCCCCTTCTACCAAAGGAATATTTAAAACACCTGCACCGGCAAATGGTGAAGAAATTCCGTTTATAATTTCTACATCAATTCCATTTTCTTTAAAAATATGCCAGACATAAGAAAATGTGCTGTAAAGGGTTGCATCCCCGATAGTTACAACTGCAACGGTTCCGTTTTCTTCCATTACCTGTTTTGCAGCATTATTCCAGTGTTTTTGTAAAAATTCAATATCTTTACTCATTGGAAAAAGCAATTCGACCACTTTTTTGTTTTCAGGAAGAATATCTTTTATTATCTCGTATGCAACAGAAGCTTTTCCTTCCTTTGAAATTGGGACAAATACTGTATCCACATTTTGAAGTATTTTGACTGCTTTTAATGTTAGTAAATCTGTATCTCCTGGACCAACACCAATTCCATATATTTTATCGACCATTATTTCACCAGTTAATTATTTAGTAAAGTATTCTCGCTCCATTAGTACTTGGTTTAGTAATCACTGTGTTTCCATATTTTTTAAGTGCATTTTCAACGTTTTTTTTATCTTCACTGTAGCAAAGGGCAACGTATGATGGACCTGTTCCAGAAAGCCCTGCAGTAATTGCACCCGCTTCTAAAGCATCGACAGAAATGTTTGACGGGAAATTCAATGCAGAAGAATAGAGCAATCCATTTAAAAACAATGCTTTGTAGTAATCTCCTTCCATGCACTTTTCAAAAGCAATTTCTACGTAATCTTTAATCAATTTCATTCTATTTACATCAACATTCTTTTGAAATTCCGGCATTAATACAATAACTTTTATATCTTCTTTAAACTCATCTTTTTTCAGTATTTTTCTTTCCATATTATTGCATACGGTAATTCCTCCAAAATATGATGCAGTAGCGTCATCATACGCTCCGGTAATCGTTAATTTTTCTTCAAAAGAAGATTTTATTGCAAGATCTAAAACCAAATCTGAATCGACTTTTTCACCAAGAGCACCGATTGTAGCTAAAACAGCGGCATTTGAAGCAGCACTACTGCTACTAAGCCCTGATTTTATAGGAATATCTCCACTCGTTGAAATTTTTGCAGAATAATCAACTTCGAAGTGGTCTAAAACGTTTTTAACGCATCTTTCTACAAGACTTGGTTTTAAAGTAGGATTATCTATTGAAATCCCATTTATAATTTTTTTGCAGTTATCAACTAACTCAACATCAGCTTTTATTTTTAAATCAACACCAAATGCAGAGCCAAAACCCGTTGCAATTGCATTAATTATTGTTCCCGAGCCTAGGGAAACTGCAGAACATCGCATAATGTCACCGAAAAGAATTAAATGAGTAAAATGAACCTTTTAAATTTAATAAGCGATACTAACATATAAAATCAATGTAGTGATATAATAGTATAGTTGATTGATGACAGTGGGTATCTATGAAATATGAAGTCGTTATAACTTCGGGAAAATCTAATCAGGCACCAATCGGGGCTTTTTTGAAAGGGGATTTGGTAACCTTGCATTTGTATGAAGGTTCACACACTTTTGAAAATTTACAAAAAGATAAGTTCTATATTTTAAATACTTGCAGTCCTTATTTAATTGCAAAATCGGTTCTCGATGATTCAGGGGATTACGAATATCTGGACAAAAACGGCGAAAAAATACCGTATTTAACGGATTCGTTTAAAGTAGAATTAATCGAGATTCAAAATCGAAAAATAGTTGAAACAAAAAATGAATTTGGAAGTTCCAAACTAATGATTGTTGAAGGAAAACCTATTTTTGAAAAAATACTAAACTGCAATACAACTCCCTATAACCGTGCAGATGGGGCCATTGTAGAAATGGCAGTTTTATATTCCCGAAAATGTATGATTTCAAAAGAAGAATTGAAAGAAGAAATGGATAAATTAATGAAAATTATTAAAAAAGTCGGCGGCACTAAATATATTGAACTTGCAAAAAAGCTAGGTGTTTAAATGGAAGAGTGGGTTGAGAAATACAGGCCAAAATCGTTAAATGACGTTGCAGGACACAATAAAACTAAACAGGCCCTTATTAATTGGATAGAATCATTTGTAAATGGTCAAAAACAAAAACCAATACTTTTGGCGGGACCTCCTGGTTCAGGAAAAACTACCCTAGCTCATGCAATCGCAAAAGACTATGCATTTGATGTAATCGAACTTAATGCAAGTGACAAGCGAAATAAAGATGTAATTGCGCAAGTTGTGGGAACTGCGGCAACTTCAAAATCACTTACCGGAAAGAGGACTTTAATCGTTTTAGATGAGGTAGACGGGCTTTCTGGAAATGATGATCGGGGCGGGGTAGCTGAAATAATAAAAGTTTTAAAAACAGCAGAAAACCCGGTAATTTTAACTGCAAACGATGTATACAAGCCTGCTTTGATGACACTTAGAAATAATGTAAATTTAATTAATGTTGGTTCAGTCCATACAAACTCAATTCCTCCGGTTTTAAGAAAAATTGCATTAAAAGAGGGCTTCGAAATAGACGAAAAAGTAATCAAAACGATTGCTAGCCACTCTGGTGGAGATTTAAGGGCTGCAATAAATGATTTACAATCATTGGCAACGGGCGGATCCCTCGAAGTCGAAGATGCAAAAGAACTCCCTGATAGGGACAGTGAAAAGAGTATTTTTGATGCAATGAGAATAATAATGAAAACAACCCACTACGACATTGCAACAAGTGCTACAAGGGATGTAAAAGAAGATCTAGGAACTATTCAAGAATGGATCTCTGAAAATTTACCAAAAGAATATTTAAGATACAAAGATCTTGCAGGCGGATATGATTACCTCTCAAAATCAGATGTATTTTTGGGAAGGGTATTTAAAAGACAGTATTTTGGGCTTTGGAGATACGCTTCAGCGCTGATGACTGCCGGAACCGCTCTTGCAAAAGAAGAGAAGTATCGCGGATTTACTAGGTATGGCCCTCCAACTATCTTTACAAAGCTCAGCAGAACTAAAGGTAGCCGGCAAAAAATGAAAGATATTTTGAAAAAAATAGCTTTAAAAACTCATACTTCAACAAAAAGGGCAAGAAATACCCTGGATTATTTAGTTGTGATTTTTGAATCAAATCCGGAAGTTTCTGCAGAACTTGTGGAATATTATGAACTTACAAAACTAGAAATGGAGTTTTTGACTAACAAAACAATTGCAAAGAATATATTTTCAGTAATTGCTGGGAAAAAACCGAAAGTTAAAACGGAAACTCCAAAGAAAAAGGAAAAAACAAAAGAAGCAATGCCAATCATTCCAAAACGGCCAAGAATTTCAGAACCTCCAGAACCTTTAAAAGAAGTAATCACAACCATCGAAAAATCTGTAGAAAAAGCAGATACCAAAGAAAAAGAGAAAAAAGATCCAAAGAAACAGGCGACTTTGGACAGTTTCTTTTAAAAAATATTTTTAAGTTTTTAGTTCTTTTTTAGTATTTTAAAATCAATTACAAAGACGTATTCTCTCGGAGAATATGATTTCACGGTTCTTTTATCAACAACTTCACAATCGCACTTTGATTTGAAAAGTTCAATTCCTTCACTAAATTCTGAGCCTACGGTATAGTAATGGATTATTCCGCCCTCTTCAACAATTTCAAGGGCTTTATCTACAAATTCGTGGGCGTATTTTGGTAAATTCATTATAACTCGTGTTCCTTTCACATCTACATTTCTTACATCTTCTAAAATTGGAACTATTTTATTTTCAAAATTGTTTAACACGATATTTTGTTTTAAAAGTTCAATTCCATCGGGGTTTATATCTATTGAATAGATTTTTTTTGCATTTGCACATGCAATTGAATAGGGTCCAACTCCGCAGAACATGTCAACTACAACGTCATCAAAAGATACGAGATCCATTATTCTTTTTCTCTCCCATCCAAGTCGGGGTGAGAAGTAAACTTTAGAAACATCGACTAAAAGCCTGTACCCATTTTCTTTGTACATTGTAAGGGTTTTTTCTTCACCAGCAAGGTGTTCAAGATCCCGAACTCTAAAATCCCCCTTAACATCGCTTTCTCGCCTAAAAACAGCTTTTACAGAAGGAATTAATTTTAGGGCGTTTTCTCCAATTTTTTTCCGAATTTCTGGAGATATTTCCTCAGAAATCTGCAAAATTACAATATCTCCAATTATATCATATGCATGAGCTATTGAATTTCCATCGACTTCAGTTTTAAAGTTTTTTAAGAGGTAATCTTTAAAACTGGCCTTTTTTTCAATATCAATCTTTGAAATATTGTTTTCATCGAGTTCTGAAATTTCAAACTCGATATTTTCATCTTCAAAAATGTTTTTATCGAAATCAATGGAAGTTAAAGGAATATATAAAAATTCCCCTTCTTTTTTTAATTTATGGCTTTTGCTAAGTAAATTATTGTCAAGCATGATTTTTCGTGTTTTTTCGCCCATTTTGGAATTAATTTTGATGCAGAATACCAATATTTCACCAATATTTAGAAATAATACCAGATCGATTTGTAGTGGTTAATGTCTTCGCCACGCCTTTTTAATTCATCAAGATAGTTTTGAATTGGTACATCTTTGTAGATATATGTTTTTGTAAGTGTGATGTTCTTCTCCCAAGGGTGGAATTCGTAAATCCGGCTTCCATCTTCCATTATCATTATCAAATCATGGTCTTGGCAGTAGTTGAGGTTGTTTTTTCCAAGTTTCGGTACATTAAATACTGTACAGTCAGTTCTACAGTATCCTGGAAGTAATCTAGCTTCTTCACTCCGTTCCTGAAGTGCTCTTGCTATTGGAACCCTATAGTCTATAGTTTCATCTTTTCCTTTTGTATTGAATAGATAATATGGATCGATTCCAATTAATTTCAATACTTTTCTAAGTGCAGAGGTTTCAAATCTTCTACTGTTTTCAACGGTAAACACCTGCTGATTATATACAGACATTCCTTTATTTTTCAGTTTTGAAACAGCTTCTTGTACATCCTTTGTAATTTCATAAACGTGTTCTACGTGTGTTGACACTGCAATTTCCCGGATCCCTGGTTCATTGTACTTTGCAAGTATTTCTACAAAGTTTTTGGTTATTCTTTGGGGAAGCACTACTGGAATTCTTGTACCGATTCTAATTCGCTCAACATGTTTTATTTGTGAAAATTCTGATAAAATCCAATCTAAATATTCGTCATCCAATAAAGCAGGGTCTCCACCCGTAATTAAAACTTCTTTTATGGATTCATGATTTTTAAACCACTCAATAGCATTTAAAACAGTTTCTTTTGGTGCAAGGGCATCTTTTGAGAGCACGTCCTTGATCTGCCAATTTCTTTGACAATATACGCAGATTTGAGCACAGGTTTCATACGGTTTCATTATTGCAATCATCGGGTATCTTCGAGTTACAAGGTCAACGGGTGACGTGTCGTTCTCACCCATAAAATCAAGGCTATTTCCACGGGTTCGTGATTCAAGTGTTTTATCAACGTATCGTGTCGGAGGAATTACCTGGGCCCGTATCGCATGATCAAACTCCCTACTTGAAGTTTCATCCATCAACGAAACATAGTAGGGGGTTATTCCAAATGGAATTGAATTTTCGCATGCTTTTTTAATTGAAGATATTTCACTTTCTGAAAGATCCAATAAGTCTTGCAGAGTTTCTAAATCAGTTATATTATTTTCCATATGCCATTTCCAGTTATTCCAATCATTTTCCGTTGAATCAAAATAGTTAAGGATTCTCTGTTTATTTTCTTCTCGTTTTTCAGTAATTTCCTTGGAAAGTCCAGACGGGTACTGGTTTATAAAGTTTTCAACTTTAGTATATAGTTTATCGAGTTCTGAAGACCTTTCTATCGCAGCAATTCTTCCACTTAACTTTAAAAATTCTGGAAAGTCTCCTTCATACATCTCAGACTTTCCACTTATTCCTTTCAAAAGGTAGATAAATTCATTTAAAAATCCAACACCAACGTCCACATATTTTCCATTAAAAAGTTTCCACAATGATTTTAATGCACTGTATCCTGCTAATTTTTCATTTTTTGGGGAAATAATATTTTTAAATGTTTTAATGCATTCTTTCATATTTATTATCTCGAGTTTTGGAAACTCGGTATTTTCAAAATAAAGTCTAGATTCAATGGAATTTAAGTAATTATAAACTTCAATTCTTAATTCGTTTAAATTTTTGTTTTTGAGTAGAATTTCTCGAAATTCAGGGTCAATTCCAAGTAATTCTTCCATTTCTGATTTAAAATGGTCGTTCTGCATAAATAATCACCTTAAAACTTTCTAAAATGCATAAACAGCTAATTTTGTTTATGGAGAAAAAATAGAATATTCCTTAAAACAAACACGAAGCAACAATTATAGGATATTATTAAAATTATATAAATATTACGAAATATTTACTCGTTAATTAATCCAATTTACTGTGAAATAGCCTTTTTAATTTTGTAATAGTGATATTCAACAGTTTTTATTGGAATTTGTGTAATTTCAGAAATTTCTTTTGGAGTTTTTTCAATATATTTCTCCACAATTTCTTTTTTAGTTGTTGGCCGTCCGGTGGCAGGTTTAATTGACTCCACTTCAATTCCAATTTCTTTCAAAGCCCCGAGTACTTTTTTATTGGTCCTTTTAAATTTGGATTCGGGCAAAATAATTTTTTTAACCTCACAACTCTCCAGAATTTCAATTATGAGGTTTTTAGAGAGTTCTGTGTTTATATATAGTGCATCCTCTTCAGCGTCTAAATTCTCTATTTTTTCGACAAATTCTTCAAAAGAATGCCCTCTTAGGTATTTCATAAAATATCACGTGTAAATTCAAGTTTAAACATTAATGTTAAAATAATTAAAAAAGCAGATTTAAGTAAGTTATTTAATTAAACCCATTGCTTTATTGGTTTTTTCGATTGATTTTAAGTTATCGCTTTCCATTTCGAGCATTGCTCTGATACAGTCCACGTTTTCAGGGATAACGTCGCTTTCTTGGTGTATTGCCTGCATCATGTAAACTTCATTGTCCACAACGTTTACGCTTTCTTCCCATACTGCAATTTCGTTTAGGTCGTATCTGCTTCTTCCAAGGTCTCTGGAGTATTCAATGATCTTTGCAGTTGAATCAAATCCTTCTGAAGCTTTTAATGTTAATATTCTTGGTGTTTTTGCAAGTGCATCTATTATTTCGTCTCTGTTCGTTCCAGAAGTTTCTACCATTATTGAGTGCATGTGCATCAATGTTGTTGGAACGATAACTGCGGAAGTCATGATTTTTCCATCGAGTTGTGGAATAACAGAAACAACATCAGGTCCGTGGTGTGAAGGAACAGTTACGGGGTTTGGAACGATTGCATTTACCGGACCTGTTTTTATGTCGTTAGGGTCAGCAGCTCTTCTTATTAAGACTATTCTTGCTTTTAAAATGTCGGCAACTGAATTAATTGCATACATTGATCTACAAAGTCCTGTGGTGTTGCATGACACGAGTCTGATGTAATCTTTTCCGTAGCATCTATCGTAGCTCCACAGTGAGTTAAATGAGTCTTGCGCGTCACCTGCTTTTTCACCACCTTGGAGTATTGCTTTTACGCCGTGTTTTTTGTATACGTTTTCGAGGTTTGCTTTTCCAATTTTTTTAGGGGCCCCATCAACTACAATATCTGCATCTTCAATGATATCGTCGAGTGTTCCTTCAACAGGAATTCCTGCTTCTTCAAAAAGATGTTTTCTTTCAGGGATTGCTGCGAATAATTTGTATCCTTTTTCAACAGCCATTCTCGCTTCAAAGTCAGGTTTGGTTTTTGTAACTCCAATAACTTTCATGTCGTCCTGTTTAGCTACTGCATCGGCAACCCTTTTACCGATAGAGCCGTAACCGTTTATCAATACATTTACCATAAAATCACCAGTTTATACCTATTTTTACCCCTATTTGGAAAATATCTATTATTAAAAAGTTCGAACTTAGATATAAATATTATCTATATTAATTTATATATCGTTTTTGAAAATCGGTTTTGAATTTCACAAATATCTATTAATAAAATGTCTACAATTCATTTTGTACGAATGTTAATAAATTTTACGATTATTTGGAGGATTAAGATGAAGCATTTAGTTACAACTGCACTGGCATATACGAATGGGCCTCTTCATCTTGGGCATGCGAGAAGTACCTACATCCCTGCAGACATCTATACAAGATATTTAAGACTTAAAGGGGAAGAAGTCATTCATGTGGGGGGAACCGACAACCACGGAGTTCCAATCACATTAACTGCTGAGAGAGAAGGCGTAAAACCTATCGATATTGTTGATAGATACCATAATGCAATAAAAGCAGACCTTGATAGTTTAAATGTCTCTTTTGATACTTTTGGAAGAACTCACAGCGATATACACATCGAAACTGCTCAGGAATTCTATTCAAAATTAAAAGAAAATGGATACATTTACGAAAAGGAAATCGAACAGTTTTACTGCGAAAAATGTGACATGTACCTTGCAGACCGGTACGTTGAAGGAATCTGTCCATTTTGCGAAGGCGAAGCAAGGGGGGACCACTGTGAGGTTTGCGGAAGACACCTTGAACCAACAGAACTTGTAAACCCTTACTGCATACACTGTAATTCAAAACCCGAAATCAAAAGAACTACGCACTATTTCTTTAAATTAAGCGCAATGCAGGATGTTTTAAAAGAATATATCGAAAATTCTCCAGAAATGCCGGAACACGTAAAAAACATGGCTTTAAGATGGATCGAAGAACTTCACGACTGGGACGTTTCAAGAAACATAAAATGGGGTGTTCCAATTCCTGGATGCGACGATCAGGTGATGTACGTCTGGATCGAAGCTCCAATTGGATATGTATCTTTTACAAAACAACTTGGAGACCTCTGGAAAGATTATTGGCTTGAAAATACTGGAGACTCAAAAATATCACACTTTATTGGAAAGGATATTACAGTACACCACGCAGTATTCTGGCCAGGAATTTTAAAAGGAATTGGCGGATACAAAATGCCAAATGCAGTTGTTAGTGGCGGTTACTTGACACTTGAAAACAAAAAAATGAGTACAAGTAAAAACTGGGTTGTTTGGGTTAAGGACTTTATTGAAAACTTTAGTTCTGACTATTTAAGATATTTTTTCATGATAAATGCTCCATTAAATAGGGATACTGACTTTTCATGGGACGATTTCCAAAAAAGGATCAATACTGAATTAATTGATATTATTGGAAACTTTACACACAGGACTCTCGTATTTACAGAACGTAAATTTGGCAGTACTCCAGTTGTGGACTTAAATCAGTTAAAAGACGAAGATAAAAAGTTAATTTCAAAATGTGAAGATACATTAAATCGCGTTGATTCATTAATTAGAGAATACAACTTCAAAGACGCTTTAATGGAAATTATTCATTTGGCAAAAGAAGGAAACGGTTACTTTCAGGGAATGGCACCGTGGGCGATTAAAGACGAAGAAAGGTTAAAAGAAGTAATGTATACATGTTCAGTCGCTTTAAAATACATAGTTTATCTTTTAAGTTCATTCATGCCTGAAAAAACGGCTCTTCTTCTTGAATACATGAACGAAGAACTCGATTTAGAAGTTAGGGGAAATCCTCTTAAAAAACCGAAAGTTATATTTACCAAGGTAAGCGATGAAGATATTTCGAGAATGAAAGAAAACCTCATGAAAGCTACGAAAAAGGCCGAAACAAAATCAGACGAAAAGTCTAAAAAAGTGAAATCTGGTGAAAAAATGGATATTATTGATATTGATTACTTTGGAAACATTGATTTGAGAGTTGGACAGATTTTAGAAGTTGAAGAAGTTCCAAGATCAAAAAAACTCTACAAAATCACCGCTGATTTGGGCGATGAAAAGAGACAGATTGTTTCTGGATTAAAAGGAGCTTATGAAGCAGAAGAACTTGTTGGAAAAAAGGTAATTATCATCTGCAACTTAAAACCTGCAAAATTATGCGGTGTTGAGTCACAAGGAATGCTTTTAGCAGCAGAAGATGACAGCATTGTAAGTTTGTTGGCACTTGACAGGGACCTTCCTGTTGGAAGCAAAATCCACTAATATTCTTTAGAATTATTATTTTTTGATTATTTCTTTTTTTATAAAATTTTTTAACAAAGTTTTTATTTTAATTTAAATATAAACTGTTTAGAGTTAATTTAATAATTTTAATAATAATCTGCGGGAGGGGCATCATGCTATTTTTAAACGCAAAATTCATAGACCTTGATCTAGGTGAAAATGCGGTAATTGTCAACGAAGAGGACTTAAAAGGAACTTCGTACTATCCGCAAGATAGGGTATTGATTGAGTCACACGCAGGTTCCGTCATTGGAAACATTTATTCCACAAAAACTATGGTTAACAAAGGCGAAGTTGGAATGCTTGTTAGTGAACTTGCAGAAATTTCCATTTCAGAAGGGGAAGAAGTAAAATTAAGACACGCAGAAAAACCTGAATCAATTCCATTTATAAAAAAGAAGATGGATGGCCAGGTTTTAAATCCGCATGAAATAAGAACGATAATTGATGAAATTGTATCTAAAAAACTCTCAAACATTGAATTATCTGCTTTTGTTTCGTCTACGTACATAAATGGAATGAATATGGATGAAATAAGCGAAATGACCAAGAGAATCGCAGAAACTGGGGACATGATTGCTTGGGAAAAGAGTTTAGTTGTGGATATTCACAGCATTGGTGGAGTTCCTGGAAATAAGTACGCCTTACTTTCAATCCCGATACTTGCAGCAGCAGGAATTACTGTTCCAAAAACGTCATCAAGAGCAATAACTTCACCTGCTGGAACCGCAGATGTAATGGAAGTGCTCACAAATGTTGAATTGAAAGAAGAAGAGATTAAAAGAATAGTAAAAACTACAAATGGATGTCTTGCATGGGGTGGAGGCGTAAATCTAGCTCCTGCAGATGATATAATTATAAATGTAGAACGGCCGGTTTCAATAGACCCTCAACCACAGCTTCTTGCAAGTGTTATGGCAAAAAAGATTGCAACAGGAATTAAATATACTGTAATTGATATTCCCGTTGGAAAAGGGGTAAAAATTAAAAATGAAGCAGAAGGGGCAAAATTAGCAAGGAAATTTATTGAACTTGGGGAATCGCTCAATATTAAGGTGGAATGTGTGTTAACTTACGGTGGGCAGCCACTTGGGAGGGCAATTGGACCTGCACTCGAAGCAAGAGAAGCAATCGAAGCACTTCAAGATCCAAAAAATGCTCCAAAAAGTTTAATTGAAAAGGCACTATCTCTTGCAGGAATTCTTCTTGAACTCGGAGGGGCTGCACAGATTGGGGAAGGTCAAAATTTAGCATGGGAAATTTTAGAATCCGGAAAAGCACTTGAAAAATTTAATCAGATTATAACTGAACAGGGTGGAACTCCGAAAAAACCCGAAGAAATAGAACTTGGAGATTATGTTGAAGAAATTCTTGCGCCAATTGATGGGTATATTACAGATATAAGTAACACTGCAATTACAAACGTGGTTAAAGAAGCTGGAGCTCCAAGGGATAAAAAAGCAGGAATTTTATTGAATTCAAAGATTGGAAATAAAGTAAAACAGGGAGATGTTTTATATACAATCTATTCCGGATCAGAAGAAAGGCTTGTTTCAGCAATAAATCTTGCAAGAAGAGTTTATCCTGTAAAGGTTGAAGGAATGCTTATTGAGAGAATAAGCAAATTCTAAACCTAATTTTTTAATATCGGTAGAATTAAATAGAATTATTCATAGTTATTTTGATTACAGTTTATTGATTTAGTCTTATTTACGGTGACTTAATGAATGAGATGCTCTTAATTAGGGAATTTATATACCGGTACTACATTTACCCGATAGATACCAAACAGGGTTATAATTTAATTCAGGAAATTACTTACGGAATTTTACTCTTTGTAATGGTTTATACATTTTATCGGGTTTGTTTAAAACTTAAAATAGCAATTGACCGCAGATTTGCAGAAGTTACCGTATTTTACGTGATTTTAATAACATTAATGAGGGCATTGGTTGATGCAGGACTGTTTCCAAGACTGTATTACACAGTTACGCCAGGAATAGTTGTTACAATTGGTATTTACTACATGCTTTCAATAATTATTTCAGGAATACTTCTAAAAAAGAAATATTATCTACTTTCAATAGCAATGGCAGTAGTACCAGTTCTGTACATGCTTTTCGAGTTTTCGAGTAGAATAACTCATCCGGAAGCTATTGTGTATGTTTTTGGAATTTTGACTGCAAGTTACTATGCACTAATATATATTGTTGAAAAGCTAAGTAAAGTAAAAATTGAGCGAATAGATAAATATGCAATATTTTCACAGCTCGTAGATGCATCTGCAACATCTGTTGGAATTGGAGTGTTTGGTTACTGGGAACAGCACCCTGTTCCAAGACTTTTCATGGATTATCTGGGGCCCTACAGTATAATACCATTAAAAATGCTTGTAGTACTCTTTGTTTTGGATATATTCAACAAAGAAGTTAAGGATGATAATTTAAGGAACATTTTGAAAATAACTGTAATGGCTCTTGGACTTGCGCCAGGTCTTCGAAACTTATTTAGGACAGTTATGGGAGTCTAATATTTAGGTGAAAATAATGGGTGAACCAGATTACACTGAAATAATTACGATGGAAGTTACCGAAGAAAAGATGCAGGAGTACATGGATAACGAAGTAGATGAAGGGGACTACATAGAAGTTTATTTTGGACGATGCCATGTTGAAGGAACCATCGATTCAAAAGAAGGAACTCATTATCGAGTTGATACAGATAATAAAACATTTGGACTCATGGAATTTGATATGGAAAATATTTCAAGGGATGTTTTAGAAGTAGCACACATTCCCGAAGACAGTGACAAAAAAATTATACTTTCAGTTCTTTAAGTGATAATATGTTTATGGGAGCCGTAACTAAGGATGGAAAAGACATTGCAGATCGATCAAGAGAGATTGTAAAAACAAAAATAAGTGAAGTTCTTGGAAAAAATGTTATTTTATATTCCAACGAAGAAATGGGAATAATTGAACGAGTAGTTCATGCAACTGCTGATCCAGAATATTCAAAACTTGTTGTTTTTGATAATAACCCAATTGAAACTGGACTTGTTGCATTAAATGATAATAACCCAATAATTGCTGATATTTCAATGGTAAAAGCAGGAATTAGGTACAATGATGTAATGTGTACAATTTCTGAGAAAGAAGTATTTGAACTGGCAAAAAAAGAGCATATCACAAGAGCAGTAGCATCAATTCGAGCATCAAAAGAATTAATTGATGGAGGAATTGTAGTTATTGGGAATGCGCCAACTGCACTTCTTGAAGTTATAAGATTGAATAAAGAAGAAGGGATAACTCCAAAATTGGTTGTTGGGGCCCCAGTTGGTTTTGTAAAAGCAGCAAAATCAAAAGAATTATTAAGGACCACCGATATCCCATCAATTTCTACCATTGGTCCAAAAGGCGGAACTCCTGTTGCAGTTTCAGTAATTAACGGAATTATTGCATTAAGCAAAAACGAAAGAATTTAAAATTTATTTTTTATTTAAGTTTTATTTTTAAATTATTCCATTATTTTATCGTAAATTGAATCAAGATCAACGTTTATTGGATCTTTTAAAACGTAAACAGGATATCCTTCATTTTCATATCTTGGGATAATATGAAAGTGAACGTGCGGAACTTCTTGGCCTGAAACCTGTTTATTGTTATTTAAAAGGTTGTAACCATCCATTTCTAGTTTTTCGAGTTTTTTTACAATTTTGTGAATTACTGCCATCATTTCACATGCGAGTTCTTTTGGTAATTCATCAAAAGTTTCAAAATGTTCTTTTGGAATTATCAGTGTGTGGCCAACAGCTCTTGGAAATGCATCCATAAATGCCAAAAACTTGTCATCTTCGTAAATTATTCTTGCAGGAATGTCTCCTTTAACAATATCGCAAAAAATACACATGAGTAAAATCACCTTAATTTTATTTCGAATAACCGATATGGATTAAATGGTATATAAAAATGATATTTTCAAAATGACTAAAAATTTATCAATATAAATATTCAAAAAATTTTAAAAACAGTTTTTTACTAATTTTTGCGGACTTATATATCGTAATAGTTTATATACTGCGTTACACATAATTATTTTTTGAAATTACGCGTGTTAAAATCTTTGAGTAGTTTTTGGATGATTTATCAAAGAAAGTTATAAGAAACTTTGAATGATTACCCAATATTAATAATATTCATGCGACAATTAAGGATTTTAAAGAAAAAAAGGCTAATACTCAAAATCATCTAGTTTTTCTGGTATTTTAAATATAATAATTAATTTACATGTTACGATTGATACCGTAAGATTTAAGAATCTTTTGTATTTATGCATATATGGTGAATTTAATGGACATGTTATTGAAGATAATTTACTCTGCATCTATTACGTTGATACTCGCGGCACTAATTCATAAAAAGAAGTACCTCGATAAATTAGGAATAGTTGGATCTTCGATAATGGCATTTACGATATTATTTTTAGCAGATTTAAAGTGGTTATTGCTTCTTATCACGTTTTTAGTCCTTGGAAGCCTCGTAAGTAAAATGGGTTACGGTTTTAAAAAGACAATAAAAATGGCGGAATCAAGAAGATCATTAAAAAACGTGCTTGCAAATGGTTTGATGGCAGTTTTATTTGTTTTGGCTTATTCTACAGGTTTAATTACTGAACAAATGGCTCTTGTTGGATATATCGGAGCTATTGCAGCTGCAAATTCTGATACGTTTTCATCAGAACTTGGGATGCTTTCAAGGGAAACTCCAAGACTTATAACAAATTTCAAAACTGCAAAAACAGGAACTGATGGTGCAATAACGGTTTGTGGAACTTTTGCCGGGTTACTCGGTTCTTTTTTAATAGGAATACTTGCATACGCTCTTTTTAATGATACTGCAATATTTTGGACTGCAACGATTTCTGGAATGATTGGAAACTTTGCAGATAGTTTACTCGGCGCCATTTTTGAGAGAAAAGGATTAATGAATAATGAACATGTCAATTTCATGGCAACACTCAGTGGCGGAACTTTTGCAGTTTTATTTTATCAGCTTATTATTTAGATATAAACCCATTTTTTAGTTTTTCTGGTTTTCGGGTGAAGTGTTAAATTAATCTATTTTTAAACTTCTATTTTTAAAATTTTCAACAATAAGTGATATTTAGTTAGAATGCACAATAATCATAAAAGAAAATTAAAATATGAAGTTAACCAAAAAGTTTGTGATAATGTGAAAACTGTAGTTATACTGGTTAATCCCAAATACGGTGGAAATTTGGGGGCAATTGCAAGAAACATGATGAATTTTGATGTCGAAGAATTAAGAATAGTTGGAACTTCCGATGTTTTAGATGAAGAAGCATATATTAGGGCAGTTCATGCGAAAAACATACTAAACAATGCTAAATTTTATTCAAAACTCGAAGATGCAATTTTTGATATTGATTTTACAGTTGCGACAACAGGGGCAGTTTGCGGGGATAGAAATGTAAATCGGGTTCCAATTACGCCCCGAGAACTTGCAAAAAAACACGTCGAACTTAATGGTAGATTGGGAATCGTTTTCGGAAGAGAAGACGATGGATTAAAAAACGAATACGTTGAGCTCTGCGATATCTTGGTTTCAGTTCCAACATCAAATAACTATCCAATAATGAATCTTTCTCACGCTGTTTCAGTATTACTGTATGAAATTTACTTTGAATCACTTTCAGAAAATATTCCTTACGATTTAAATATGAAAAATGCATCAATTGACGAGAAAAATGCTCTTCTTAGATTTTTTAACGAGTTTGTAGATCGTTCAAAAGACGTGCCAGAATATAGAAAAGATATTTGCAAGACGATTTTTAAAAGAATTGTTGGTAGGGCGTTTATTTCGGGAAAAGAAGCAAATTCGTTGATAGGCGTTTTCAAAGATAAATATCCGAAATAATATGGAAAGTTTTTTAAATATTGCAAAGGATAATAAATACTATCTAAAGTAAGGCGGTAAAGGTGAGGGGAATGAGTATATCTGGTGCACAGGGAAAGTCTTTGGATTTGGCTTATGAAAACAATGAAGTTATTTTTAATCTGACCAATGAGGAAGAAGGTTTGTTAGATTCTGTTTCGATGGATTTAGAAACATCATCACTGTTTGTAACACTTTTAAATCATGGAGTAGTTTCTGCTGAAGAGATAAACCGTAAATTCAAAAAAGAAGGTATAAAACTTCAGAAAATACAGGATGTTGGAACCTGTTTTGCAAATGAAAGCAGAGTATCAATAGCAATACTTCCCGCAGACGAAAAAAGAACTGCGTCGATATTGATAGGCATTCACAAGGAAGACGACCATTCTTCAATAATAATCAAGCCAAAAAGAGCAGCATATCTTAGCATTTCAATAACAAAAATCTTGTTAAACACTATTGATTAATTTATGTCATTTTAGTTAAATTTAAAAAATTGTAAAATAGCAATAATAAATTAAATTTCAGAATCTAACTTTTTTTGAACACTATCTTCTGCAACATCTTTGATATCAAGCGCGATAGGGCATAGTTTTTCGTAATCAAGTGCGTAATTTTTACCTGCTGATGTTAAAAGATAGGGATTGATAAATAAACATTTTCTGTTGATTTTTAATGCAATGTAGGGAATTCCATCAAAAGTTTCTGAAAATTCTAAGAGTTTTTCAACGTCTTCATTTGGAATGTAGTATTTATCTTTTGAAGTGGACTTGCATTCGATTACTATTGGTTTTTTTCCTTTTTTTCCTGCAACCAAATCTACACCATGACTTCCAGCACTTCTGATAACTGCAAAGCCATGATTTTCAAGTTTTTTCTTCAGTTCTCGCTCAAATGCTGATCCTTTCTGATATTTATGCGCCATATTTTCCCAAAAATAATTAATTTTCCTTTAAAACTTCGTTTGCAATTTTTTCAAAAGCATCTACTTTGAGTTTTTTAGGTTGTAACTTTACAAATTTTTCTTCAAGATTATCTTCGCTAATTTCGCCGTTTTCTACTGCATCAAGCGCCCTTGAAATCCTGTCGAGTATTTTCTGTTCTGCTTCAAGCTGGTGAAAACCTTCTCTTGGGCCCCCTTTTCTAAATGCCCTGCACCTTCTCTGATCCCATATTGGAAATCCCCTATCCTTACAAAAAATCTTATTTTTTTCAAGGTTTCTAACAAGATTTACTACTTCATCAACAACATCGTCTGCGCCTTCAATAAATGCACCAAAACACGTTTCTTTTACATTTATATCGTATTCTAGCGAGTTTAAATACCTAAAAAGCCTTGATGGCGATGTTTTAGAATCTTCTGCAAGAACTATAACCTTAGATTTCATGAGTAACCACCATACTTCTTAAATCGAAAAATTATTGAATAAATTTTGAATACCATATTTCATAGTTTTTTTCTACATAATATCTTATGTCTTCGGGGTTTAAACCATTTGAGTAGCAGTAAGTTGCAATTCCTCCTGCGCCAACACCTTCTTTAACTGAACCACTGCAGTATGCTTTCAATCCGTCGATTTTTGAATTTTCATATCCGAATTTAGATGCAAATAGTGGAACGTCTCCAATCTGTTCCATAATATCTTTTAAATCCGCATTTTTGTCATTTAACACAAATTCAGTAGTACTTATTCCTAAAAGTCCACTTTTCAGTGTTTCAGGACTAATTTCTTTAATTGCTGCTAAAACAGATGCCATCTGCGTTCCTCCAGCAAGTAAAACGGGTTTACCTTTTGATACTGCAGAAATAGTCATACCTGCTACAACTGGCATCATTTTGTCTCCAACCGCATTTAAAACATCAAAAACATCTTCTGATTTACAGGTTTTAAGTCCGTTTTCAACAACACTTAATTTTAAGTCTTTCGGGTTTTCAACTGAACCTGAGCTTATTTTGTCCCTCGCATCATAGCCCAAACCTAAAAGAACACCAAGTGCAGTTGTAGTTCCCCCTGGAACGCTTTCACCGATCACTAAACTATCGTAAATATTGTTATTTCCAATTATTTTTCCTAAATTTAATAATTCTTTCGAATTATCCATTCCAAGACCTTTTTGAATATCTCCTGTTGGTCTTTGATCTACTGAAATGTATGGGATTTTTGGCTTTACGTAACTTCCAGCATCTATTGTCATTATAGGAATTTTTAAGAGGTCAACTGCTGCTCTTGTAATTGTTGCTGGGCTTGGACATCCGGTTGCATCTATTGGAGGATGTTTTAGAGATAGGCTTTCCCCGATAGTTACAAGTTCCATATCTGCTGCAGGGGTGTAATCTATGACACTTTTATTGACTCCAGATATTCCAACGTATTTTGTAGTTTCTATTGAAGATATAATGCATGAAAATAATCCATTAGTACCTTTAAGTTTATCTAAAAATCCGTTTTCGTTAATTGAAATAATTGGCATAATTTCTCCCTTTAATTTTCTGAATATATCTAGCATCTCATACTTTACTTTGTTTTCTATTTTTCTTTTTGTGTTAATTTATTATGGGAGTTTTTAGAAAAATACTAGCACGGTGATTTTATGGAATATAATTTATTATTAAAAATAAAAGACGAATCGATAGAACGAGAAGTATTAAATGATATCCTCCAGTTTTTAGATGAAAAGTATTCTAAAAAAGTTATTGCAGAACCATATCGGTGCATAAACCTAACCGTAGATATTTTGATAAAATATAATTTTGGAATAGTTCTTATAAAACGAAAAAACGATCCTTACAAGGATTTTTGGGCAATTCCTGGGGGGTTTGTCGAATATGGTGAAAAAGTTGAAGATGCAGCAAAAAGAGAAGCAAAAGAAGAAACTGGTCTTGATATTAATAATTTAAATCTTATTGGAGTTTATAGCGATCCAAACCGTGATTCAAGGGGGCATACTGTAACTGTTGCATTTTTAGTCGATGGAAATGGAAATTTAAAAAGCGGTGACGATGCAAAAGATGCTAAAATATTTAGTTTAGACGAATTAATGAGCATGGAACTCGCATTTGATCACAAAAGATTGATAAATGATTCTATTCGTTATTTGACCGATTAAATCCAAATTCTTCCGTTCTGGTGAGTATCTAAATCTACAAATGTATATTTGGCCGAAACATTTATATACTAGAATACCCTTCCTATACTATGCTCTTGAAACACTAAATGGAGACGGGGGCCCGTGGCCTAGTCTGGATACGGCACCGGCCTTCTAAGCCGGGGATCGGGGGTTCGAATCCCTCCGGGTCCGCCATTACTACTTTTCAAGAAATATAAACATGCTCCAGTGGTGTAGTCCGGCCAATCATCCGGCCCTTTCGAGGCCGGGACTCGGGTTCAAATCCCGGCTGGAGCACTTTTTTTAATATTGGTTAAATTAATTGGTATATTTAGATTAATAAATTATAAATATCTAATTTTCGTCAAAAAATGTATATTTTTTCGATGATTTCCTTAAAAACATATAAATATCTAATTTAATATAACCAAATGAGAATCTAATTAAAACAAGAGGAAACTCGTTTCTGTCTTTTTTATATATATTTATGTTATTAAGCGAGGGATAACCATGGTGAAAATAACCGATACCACCTTCAGAGATGCTCATCAGTCTTTAATGGCAACAAGGTTAAGAACGGAAGATATGCTACCTATTGCAGAGAAAATGGACGAAGTAGGATTCTATTCGATGGAAGTATGGGGTGGCGCTACTTTTGATTCATGTATTAGGTATTTAAACGAGGATCCATGGGAAAGATTAAGGGAAATAAAGAAAAAAGTTCAAAACACGCCCTTACAGATGCTTTTACGTGGCCAGAACTTGGTCGGATACAGGCATTACCCAGACGACGTTGTTGATAAATTTATTCAAAAATCTGTCGAAAACGGTATTGATATTGTAAGAATATTCGATGCTTTAAACGATATCAGAAACGTTGAATTTTCAGTAAAATCTGTTAAAAAATACGGTGCTGAAGTTCAAGGTGCTATTTCATACACAACAAGCCCGGTTCACACAACAGAACAATTTATAGAACTTGCAAAGCAGTTTGAAGAATTAGGTTGCGATTCCTTATGTATCAAGGATATGGCAGGACTTTTAAGGCCCTTCGATGCTAAAGAACTTATTGGTAGATTAAAAGAAGAAGTATCAATTCCAATCGATTTACACAGTCATTGTACAGCAGGAATTGCCCCTTTAACTTACATATCGGCTGTAGAAGCAGGAATTGATGTATTAAACTGTGCAATGTCACCTCTTTCAATGGGAACATCCCAGCCTCCTGTAGAAAGCATTGTAGCTGCTTTAAAAGGTACCAAATACGATACAACTTTAGATCTTGTATTGTTAATGGAAATTAGGAACTATTTTGATGAAATTAGGAACAAATACAAATATTTAATAAATTCAATTTCCGAAAGAGTCGATGCTAGAATTTTAAGATATCAGGTTCCCGGAGGAATGCTTTCAAACCTCGTATCTCAATTAAAAGAACAAGGTGCACTCGATAAATTCAATGAAGTTTTAGACGAAATTCCAAACGTGAGAAAAGATCTTGGATACCCCCCATTGGTAACCCCTACATCCCAGATTGTTGGAACACAAGCAGTTATGAATGTTTTAACTGATGAAAGGTACAAAATCATCACGAACGAAGTATCTAACTACTTAAAAGGATACTATGGAAAATCACCTGCACCAATCAGTAAAGATCTCGTTAAAAGAGCACTTCAGGATGGTGAAAAGCAAATTACATGCAGACCTGCAGATTTACTTGAACCAGAATACGAACTAAGAGAAAAAGAAGCTTTCGAAAAAGGAATAGTTTTAAAAGAAGAAGATATTTTAACTTACGCTTTATACCCTCAAGTTGCGATTAAATTCTTGAGGGGGGAAGTAAAAGCAGAATCAATACCTCAAGAAAAGGATGTTTCAAAATTCATGGAAATTCCAAACGAATATATCGTTGAAGTTGATGGGGACTCTTTCAATGTAAAAGTAGAACCAGTATACAGTTCAGGAATTAAAAAAGAAGAGAAAAAAGAAATAATAACTGCAGAAACAGAAGGTGCAATGACTTCACCATTTAGGGGAATTGTTACAAAAGTAAAAGTTAAACAGGGCGCAGAAGTTAAACAAGGCGACCAGATTTTAGTTTTAGAAGCTATGAAGATGGAAAATCCAGTGGAATGTCCTGTAAGTGGAACTGTTGAAAAAATAATCGTTAAAGAAGGTCAATCTGTAAACGTAGGCGACATATTGATGATTATAAAATAATTTAAGCATTTAATTAACAATACAGCAATTCCAGAAGGTAATATTATGTTTAAAAAAGTATTGATAGCTAATAGGGGAGAAATTGCAGTTAGGGTAATTCGAGCATGTAAGGAACTCGGAATAAAGACTGTTGCAGTTTTTTCTGAAGCTGACGAGCACTCACTCTATAGAAATATCGCAGATGAATGTTACCCGATAGGGGAGCCTCCCGCATCAAAAAGCTACCTTAACATGGAAAGAATATTAAAAGTAGCTGAAAAAACAGGTGTTGATGCAGTTCACCCAGGATATGGTTTTTTATCTGAAAATGTAAAATTTGCAGAAGAATGTAACAAAAGAGGTATTGAATTTATCGGCCCACCAACAAACGCAATTAATGTTATGGGCAGTAAAATCAATGCTAAGAAAGCAATGAAAATAGCGGGAGTTCCAGTACTTCCTGGACGAGAAGAACCAATCGAAAGTGAAGAAGGGGCAATCGAAGTTGCAGACGAGATCGGATACCCCGTAATTATCAAAGCATCTGCAGGTGGTGGCGGTATCGGAATGAACGTGGTTTACAACAAAGAAGAACTCATTGATACGATACAGTCTACAAAATCAATTGCACAGAGTGCTTTTGGTGATTCAACAGTATTTATTGAAAAATACCTTGAAAAACCAAGACACATTGAAATACAGGTTGTTGCAGACAAATTTGGAAACGTAATTCACCTTGGAGACAGGGAATGTTCTATTCAAAGAAGACACCAAAAATTAATTGAAGAGTCCCCATCTCCAATCATGACTGAAGATTTAAGAGAAAAAATGGGAACTGCTGCTGTAAAAGCTGCTAAAGCCATAAATTACCACAGCGTTGGTACAGTTGAATTTTTATACAGCAATGGCGAATTTTATTTCCTTGAAATGAATACGAGAGTTCAGGTAGAGCACCCCATAACTGAGGTAGTTACTGGTGTAGACATTGTAAAAGAGCAGATAAAAATTGCTGCAGGGAAAAAATTATCCTACAACCAAGATGAAATTAGCTTTAGGGGTCATGCAATAGAATGCAGGGTAAATGCCGAAGATGCAATAAATGATTTCGTTCCATCCCCTGGAAAAATAAAATATTACAGGTCTCCAGGAGGTCCAGGTGTAAGGCTTGATAGTGGCGTATTTGGCGGAGCTGAAATTCCTCCGTATTATGACTCAATGGTTGCAAAGATAATTACTTATGGGCTTACAAGGGAAGAAGCAATTGAGAGGATGAAAAGAGCGCTTTCTGAATATATTGTTCTTGGAATAATTACAAACATACCTTTCCACAGGGCAGTTATTGAGGAAGACAATTTCTTAAAGGGAAACCTTTCAACACACTACGTTGAAGACAATTTATGCTCATTTAGAAAAGCAATGCTAAATTATGCATTGGAAGCAAAAGATAGGGAAAAAATTTTCAGTGAAAAGGTATTCCATGGTAATAAAAAGGTCATTGCAATTGCAGGCGGTTTAAATGCCTATGTAACAAGCCTTTCAAATAAAAACAAGGATAAATAAGTGAAAGTTATGTGGCTGATTGTAATTAATTTGAAAAATGATTAAATCATTCATATAAACTTATGAATTATAGAAAAATATAAATATTAAATAAATTATCTTTTTATAGTGATTAAGTGAGTTCGTGGTCTAGTTGGCTATGATACCGCCCTGACACGGCGGTGATCGGGAGTTCGAATCTCCCCGGACTCACCATTTCTATTTTAAAAAATAATATTTATATATTTGGATAAATACATATACACAAACCCTATTTAAACATTGAAAAACCTTTTTTTAATATCAAACTTAAAAATAGTGAAAATATGGGTTTTTCAGAAATTTACGGAGTTGCATTTCTTTCAATAATTTTGCTAATTTCATTAAATGTAATTTACGGAACTTTCGAATCAAATTTAAACAATATTTTAAGTGCAAATGATGATCATGCATACTATTTGTTGAAACATTCAAAAGAAAATCTTACGATCCAGTATGAGGGAATTGATTTAGGAGTTGTTAACATTACTGTATTTAATAATGGAAATATTTTTGAAAATACTTCAAAATGGACTGTTATTTTTGATGGAGATGTGTTAAATAATCCATTCATGGAAACAACGCATGTAGAACCTCTTTCAAGAACACAGATATATTTCGAAACGATTTATAATTCAACAACAATTGATGACAAAAGAGTGGTAGTTTCAGGAGAATTTGGAACGACATTTACAAAAATAATAGATGTTAGTTAATTATTTTTTTGAAACAAGCTCAGCATCTTTTATATTGTAACTTCCGCTAACTCCATCCCATATAATTTCATAATCCAAAACTTCAATTTTTTTTTCAAAGAATGGAGCATCAAATACGAAAGTTTCTGCCTCCCCACCTTCAAAAGCTTTATTTATCTGATATTTTTCCATTATTTTCAATAGTTCTTCAATATTTGTTTCATCGATTCTTTTTCCAAGCCATTTTTTATCTAACCCGTAAGCTGCAACGCTAACCATTCTAAAATCAAAAAATTTTGAGGTATCTCTTAAAATTAATTCTTGATCCTTATGCCAAAGCGGTGCAAACGATTTTATTCCGATTTCTTCACAAATATGGTCAATTCTTGCTCGTTGATATTCACTTGCAAGGGCACCACTTACAATTCCATCGATATCTAATTTTTCAAGGTTTTTTTGTAAATCAAGAATTTCTTTTTCTTTTTCTCCTTTGGTGATTACTTTTACCATTTCGATTCCAGTACTTTCTGAAACTAGGTCAGTTAATTCAACATTTGGAATGTGAAACATATAGCTTTCTTTATTTTTCGAAGCTACATTTACCAAATATCTAACATCCCAGCCCTGATTTAGTGCCCAAAATAGCGCATAAGCAGAATCTTTTCCGCCAGAATAAAGCGATGCAATTTTCATAAATTTCACTTAAAATCTTTTAAAATAAAAAAGTAAAAAATAGTTTAAATAATTATTCGAGAGTAAAGTCGTAGACTAACCAGTCTCCATTATCGTCTCTTCCATTTTTGAAGAACAGTCTTGGATTTTCCATACTTTCAGGAACATCTTCGAAGAACCAGTAGCCATCTACTGTATCAAGTGAAGGTATTTCTGAAATTTCGTCCAAGGAACCTCCCGAAACATATCGGTATTTATTTTCGTATTTGTCATATACACTAACTTCTGAAGCTCTGAAGTCTTTTGGCTGACCATATTTATTTTCGATTTTAATATCAACACGGAATATTTTTTCAGATTCTTCGCCGTATATCGTGTAAAAGCCGCTTCTCAAAACAGTTATTTCCACGTCATCAAGTTCGTATGAATCTCCGCTTTCAACGGCATTTTCTAAATATTCTTCTTCAGCAATGTTTGAAATTTCTTCTTTAGAGTAGTATGGAATTTGAATAGATTCTGCAATTTTATTTATTACTTTATCGTTTTCTGAGGTAAATACTACTTCAGCATATCCTGAGTCAGTCATTCCTTTTTCAACATTATCTAAGGAAACCACAAGTGTGTATTTACTGTTAGATCCTGCTTTTGAAGGATCAACAACGTATTCTTTTTCAAAGAGTCTGTTATCAAACTCGTCATATATCATTAATTTTGCGTTACCTGTTGCAGTTACTAATTTATTTTCAGCATCATTAAAAATTAGTGTGAATTTCAAGGAATCATCTGTCTGTGTCGCATAAAAAGTACCAATATATTCAGCACCTTCTGAAACAACATCTTCACTACCAGAATTAACTTCATCAAGTGCCTGATTTCCACTATCTGTATCTGCACATCCGCACATTAATAGAATAGATATCAGGCAAAAAACACCAATAACTAGTTTTTTGGTCATAAACTATCCCCTTTTAAAATTTACAATTACTTTATTGAATTTAAGTTATTTTAAATTTTTGAATTGTTATTTCAAGGACTTCAAAAAGTAAAATGTTTTTTGGAAATTTAAAAAAAGTAATATTATTTGAATTAAATCATTTCTACAAATGCTTCGAGTCTTGTTTTTAACTGCTCTTTGTCACTTTCAGAGTAATCGGTTTCTACTCTTATAATTGGAATGCCTGATTTTTTGAGCTCTTTTTCAATTAAAGTACCTTCCACGTTAAATGTGTGGCAGTATTGGAGGGTGTAGTAAACAACACCATCAGCTTTCTGTTCTTTTACAAGTTCTTTGAGTCTATCGATTCTTTCTTCGTTGTTGAATTTACATGCACAAGAAATATTAAAGTACCTGTCGGAAAGCGCTTCAATCGTGTATCCGTCAACGTAGTTTTCAAACTGCCTTGTTCCAGTACAACTTTCTTCTCCAACAACTACAGCACCTGCATCTTCAATGATTTCTGGGATTTTTGTGTTTCCTGCAACCATTGGACAGCCTGCAATTAAAATTCGTTTTCCAGAGTAGCCTTCTCCTTTTTTAACTCTTTCTTCAAGTTCAGATACCACTTCTTCAAGAAGTGATTCTATCGTGTTGATATCTAAGAGGTATGCGAGTTGGAATAATTTTAATGAATCTTTTCCGTTTATGGGGGAAGGATTATTTGCTCTTAATTCGTAAATTTTGTAGAACAGCTTTCTTAAGTTGTTTACTTTGTCGATAGCTTCTTTTAATTTTTCTTCAGTAATTTCATTTCCAGTTTCTTCTTCAATTAATTTTTTTAAGTCTTCAACTTCTTCGAGCCACATTTTTTTAGATCTATCGTCCCTAAAGTGCGGTAACTGCATTACATGGAGTTTGACCATTTCGCTCATATGTTCAAACATTTTTTTCTTTCCGTCACAAGTGGTTTCTCCAAGAACGACATCAGAAGCTTCAAAGTAAGGACATGATTTTTCTTTTTTAAATCCAAATGAGGATTTTATCAATGGGCAAATATTTCTTGGCAAAATTTCTTCTGCAGAAGGTATTGTAGCTTCTTTTCCACCACAAAGTCCTACCGGAATTGCGTCAGCTGCCAAAATTAATTCTGTTGGAACAAATGTACAAAATAGCCCAAATACTTTTTTTCCTTCGTCTTTTTGCGCATATAATTCATCTTTTCTTTTTGTAAATGCTTCATTAATTTTTTTTATGGAGTTTAACTCTTCCATCGTTTCACCATTTTTAATCGAGGGTTACTTATTAAATTTACTAATATCAAAACATTTCATGCAGTTTACTTAATTTATAAGGTTTTATTTATAAAATATAAACGTATCTATTAATTTTATTAATGTTAAAAAACAAAATTAGAAAAATTAAAAATGCAATATTTTGACAATATGGTTAACCATAAAAAATAATTTAAAAAGAGTGAAACTTTAAAATTTAGTAAAACTGCTTTAGTTTTGGAACATATGCATCGTATAAAAGTCCAATCCAAGGAATAATTGCAACAATAAAAAATTCTTTTGAAGATAAACTACAGTTAACAATTCCATTTTTAATAATTCCAAAATTGTTTGCTGAACAGACAAGCTCTATATTAGGATCCATAAATAATAACCTGTAATATGCCACTATTATTAAAATAGATCCGAAAATAAAAGAAACAGATTTTCCAATTCCGATTTTGGTTGCAAAAATCCATAAAAAAAGCTGACTTATAATTAAAATCAGAAAAAATTCCCCATTCATAAATACCCCCTATACAAATATACAATATTAATTTTTTTAAAATCGCGTATATATGATTAAGCTATTAAAAAAGAACAATGAATTTTATGGTTTTTTAGTTATTGGAAATACTGGAAATACTGTTTTTTTATATGTTTCATTTAGAACTTCTGCAAATCCTGTATAGATTGCAGAAGATCCGCAGATTATCCCTATTATTCCGGCAATACGGGTTACCGTTAAATTTCCACTAATATCGCCTATTGCAAGTAATAAGAATAATATTGTGAGGGTTCCAAATACAAATTGGAGAGCCCTATTTTTTTTGAATGTTCCAAGAAACATTCCAAAAGTAAATACTCCCCATAAACCTAGGTAAAATGCCATTTCAATGGGTTCTGGCGTATTTGTGAGTCCGAATTTTGGCAAAGTTAAAATTCCGACAAGACTGAGCCAGAATAGCCCATATGACGTAAAAGCCAATGTTCCAAACGTATTTCCTTTTTTCCATTCCATTATTCCGACGATTACTTGTGATAATCCCCCGTAAAATATTCCCATTGCAAGAATCATCGAGCTAATTTCAAATAAACCAATATTGTGTAAATTTAACAACACGGTTGTCATTCCAAAACCCATAAGTCCAAGCGGGGCAGGATTTGCACTTTTATTTATCAGTGTAGCATGTCTTTCTTGCATGGTTTTACCTCAATCTATCATGATTAATCATTATAAATTCTGATATATATGCATGTTGTATTTTTAAAATGATAAACACGTATCTAAAAAATAAAAATATAATAAAAAAATTAAAATTTTTAAAAAATAAAAAATAGTTTCATCAAGCCATCAGGCAAGCCCCTACTGCACAGACGATTTGGGGTTCTTCTGGAATCAACAATGTTTTTCCAAGATGTTTTTCAAGTACTCTAATCAAAATATTGTTTTTAGCAACCCCTCCGCTAAATACAATATTTTCAAGTTTCATTCTTTTAACCATTGGGGTGATTCTATTTGAAATACTGTCGTAAATTCCCATTATAATCTCTTCTTTCGGTATTTTTTTAGAAAGGAGGGAAATTATTTCACTTTCTGCAAAAACGGCGCACATCGAAGATATTTTTGCACAATTTTCAGAAGAATATTTATTTAATTCTTTATCTAAATTTAGAATATCAATGCATTTTTCTAAAAATTTCCCAGTTCCTGCGGCACATTTGTCAGAGAGGATAAAATCGAGAACTTGACCTTCTTTTATTTTTAAAATTTTGCTGTCTTGCCCGCCAATATCAATTAACCCGTCAGCATCTTTAAAAAAGTAGTTGGCCCCTTTTCCAAGCGCAATTACTTCTGGAACAACCTTATCAGCAAAAGAAATTTTATGTCTTCCATAACCTGTTGCAACTGTTTTTTTAACTGGTCTTCCTTTCTTAAATTCTTCAACCATTTTTAAAACGTCAATTTCTTCAACCACAACCCCTAAATTCCTTATTTCATAGTCTATTATTTTGTTATCTTCCATCAGTACAAATTTGGTTGTGGTTGAGCCTATATCGATACTTAAAATCATTTTTACACCCAAACTAGCTTTTAATATTTTTTGTATTATAGCACATATATGTTGAATAAAGTATAATTCCAAGACCGGTAATTAGGATAATTTCATAAATGTAATTTTTATGTATTATTTCATAGTATTTTAAAAAAATAATAAATGTGATAATAATTGGAAATAAAAATACTATGATTGTTTTATTAATTAATTTTTGAAATTTAATAAAGAATAATAATCCTATGCCTAATAAAAAACATTCAAAATATATGTATCCAACTAAAATTAAAATTAGGATGAATATATTTATTTTTAAACTGTTTTTTTGGACATTGATTTCGAATAAATCTTTTAAAATGCATAGATGTGGTATAAGTATCATTATTATAAAAGGTCCCAATGATGAAAGATTCATTAGTCCCGGATTAAACAAATAACCAAATAATATAAAATAAATTGTAACAACAAACAGTAATTCTTTAGGGATGCGATTTTGTAATACAACAATAAATATTAATATTATTGGAAAATAAGTTTTAAAATAGAGTCCTCCAATAAATGTGGCGACTAAACTATTAATATTTTGAATTTTCATTTAAATTCCTCCAGTATTTCTTTTAAAAGGTCGTTTGGGCCAACATCTACTGTAGGGCATAATTTATTTAATTTAAATAAATTTTTCTCTCTCTCAATATATTGATTATATATTATGGGGATGCGGTTTTCAGAGATTTCATCGATACCAAATAATAATGGATTGGGTGATATTATGTACATTTTTGAATTTTTTTTACAGATTTCATGATGGAGTGTTAAAATTTGTTTAATATTTGAAATATCGGTTATCAATAGGGGGGTACTTTTAGGATCTATTAACTTGGTAACGTGAAAAAATTTTTCAGGCGATCTTTTCAAGATCGGTTTTAAAATTCTTAAAAAAGTAGGTTTTTCGGAAGATCGATCTGGAGAATTTTGAATATACGGGGTTCCTTCAGAAGGTACCAACCTATTTTTAAGATATTTTTTTAAAGACTGTTTTGAAGTGATATTTGGCGCGAATTTTACTATGCCCGAGTCATCAAAAAATACCATATTTACAAATTTGTAGTTTTTTAAGGCATAAAAAGCAATTTGGAATACAATCATACTTACATAATCGGTTTTTAGATTCCCCCCTTTAAAATCTTTTAAAAAAGACTGACTTACATCTACTAAAATAGTTAAATTTCCTTCATTTTCTTTTAAAAACTCTTTTGATATCAGGCGACCAAATTTTAAAGAAGCTTTCCAATTGATATTTTTAAATTCATCACCTGGGAAATAATCCCGTAAATAATCAAATTCAGAACTTTTATGTCCCATTTTAAGTGATTTAAGTATTTCAGTTCCAAGTTTAATATTTTTGTTCATATTTAATCCGTTTAAAATACGTTCATTTGACGGATAAACATTAATTGTAAGCGAGGTATTGATTAAAGATACTTTTTCAAAAATATCGAATTGATCAGAAATTTTTAATGGTATTTCGTTAATTAAAAAACATCCCTTATGTATTGGTTTTAGTTCTAATTTTATTTCAGAAAGTGTGCCTGATTTAATCATTTTTTTTTTAGAACTCCATTCAAATTCAGAACTATTTTCAGTAATTTTAAAGTTTAATGGATTTGTGGATAAATTTTTAATCTTTAAGTTAATAACTATTTTTTCATTTTCAATAACGTCCATTTCTGGAACTATGATATCATACTCATATAATGGATTAAACGAAGTCATTGCCAAAAAAAGATAGAATAAGATAATAATTCCAAATGACAAGGGCAATATATTGGTAAATAGGTATCCTTCAATAAATAACAATACTGTAATGTATATTAAAAAATCATGTTTTTTCATGGAAAATCACTAGTTTATAATATCCGTATTGGAGATAATCTCATCGATTATATCTTCATTATTCATTCCTTCAAATTCATAATCTATTTTTAGTTTGACTTTATGTCTTAAAATGTATTTTGCAATCTCTTTAACGTCATCAGGTAAGACATAATCTCTACCATTTAAGTAAGCAACAGCTCTCGAAGCATATAAGAACTGTTCAGATGCTCTGGGGGATGCACCATATATGAATCGTTCATCGATACGAGTTTTTTGGACAAGGTCGTAAATATAATGGAGTATTTCCTCAGTTATGTGGACATTATTTACTTTTTCAAAAGCATTTTCTAGGTCTAAATGGGATATGACTGGGCAGACGGTTTCAAAAGAACATTCATATTTTTTCTTTAACATTTCTATTTCTTCATTTTTTTTCGGATATTCTAATTTTATTTTAAACATGAAACGATCCATCTGGGCTTCTGGAAGTGCATAAACTCCTTCAGATTCCAAAGGATTCATTGTGGCCATTAATATAAATGGATCAGGAAGTTTTAATGAATTTCCTTCAATAGTAGCCTGATTTTCTTGCATTGATTCAAGCATCGCAGATTGTGTCTTTGGAGGGGTTCTATTAATTTCATCTGCAAGTAATATATTTGTAAAAATAGGGCCTTTTTTAATCTCGAAATCTTTTGTTTTTTCACTATAATAATAAACTCCGATAATATCGCTCGGCATGGTGTCGGGGGTCAGTTGGACTCTCGAAAATTTTAATCCAAAAACTTTCGCAAAATTTTTAACAATTGTAGTCTTTGCTAAACCTGGAATCCCTTCTAATACCACATGCCCTCGGGAAAGTAGCGATACCAAAAGAAGTTTTATAATGTCTTCTTTACCAACGATACATTTTTCCATTTCTTTCTCGACTTTTTTAAGAAATTCTTTTCCTTCCATTTTTACCATCTTTTATAATGTTAATTACTCTTATTAGGTCTTTTGAATTTATTTTGTGTTTGTTTGATACGTCCGTAAGTGTTTTATCAGTATAATTATTTACATCAGTTGACTTTTGAGGAATAAATTTTTCAATAGTTTTTCTGAAAGTTTCTTTATTTAAGAATCTAAATGAAAAAGTAATGGCCAATATTGTCATTAAGACGTATTCTTTTGGTATAGTTTTTTGAACGTAAAAAATGTTTAGTTCATAGTTTAAATCATTATGATGAATTTCATCGAAATATATCTGATTATAATTTAAGCGAGAAATAAAATTTTCAATGAATTCTGAATTATATTCCGATAATTGATTTGTAAATATATCTGGATCAGCTATTAATATTATTTTACCTTCGGAATACATTATTTCTGATATAATGGGCAAAGAACCTTTTTTTTGGTCACTTTTGGAGATGTTACTGGTTTTTCCAATGGTGCCCGACCCTCTGATGTAGCTTGGAACATATGTAACAACACTTCCGCCACCATAAATTTCGGGGTTTTTAACTTCAATTACGTTCTGGTCAGTTCTGTAAAATATGTCATTTATACGTTCTCCCGAAAATCGATCTGGAATTTGTAATTCATTTAGTATTCTGTTTGAAGTTCCGAAATCATCTGCAACAATTATTGTGTTTCCAGATTCTAAAAATTTTTTTAGATTATTTATTTCCTCTTTGGAAAAATCTCTTTGAGGGCCAATTATGAAAATAACTCCATTTTCACTAAAATCGTATTCGTCATAACTTGAATATATCGGAACGATGTCGAAACCTGCATTATTAAACTCAATAGCGATATTTGAACATCCATGTTCACCAGTATTAAATATACTATATTTACTATATGCCTTCAAAGAGGGCGTTCCTGCAGGCAATGATAACAATAATACGCCGATGAGTCCCAAAAGAAGGTATTTAAAATATTTTTCCATTATAGCATCTCCAAAAGATTATCGACTGATTTATAATATCCTTTTTCAGTATTTCTATCGATTTTGGATTTTTCATAATTATGTTTTTCATGTATTTCCGTAATGAATTTTAACTCATCGTATAGGGGGTAGTTGTTTTCTTTTATATAATTTAATAGTTCTCTTGGAGTAAGTTTTGATCTTATTTCATATTTTGAAATTATTTTATTGTATAGTTCCATATACTTTGAAGAAATGCTGGTTTCTATTTTTGAAGTAGGAATTTCTAAAGTATCCGTATAGGGGGTTTCAGAATCCTCAAAAGTTAGACAGGTTTCTTTTTCAGAGGATAATTCTTTCAAATCAACTTTTTCATTTTTTTTCATTTTTTTGTAAATCGCAATTATTAATCCAATGATAACTAAAAATAACAAAATAAATGGTTTTTTAGTGTTCGAAATTAATGGCATTGATTTTTCAGTTACTTTTATTTTAATCGTATTTGATTTCGAAAAACTGTACTGTTCATTTCCATCATATGTTACATATATCTCATAAGTTCCAGATTTATCGAATACGAGTTCTTTTTCAAAAGTGGAGTCTGATTTAAAAGTACTGTTTAATTTTCCATTTAACCATAATTTTAGCTCTAAACTATCATCAAGTCCATAGTATTCTCCAAAAATTGTTATGGGGCTATTTATTTTTGTTTCGGGAGTTTCAGAATATATTCTAATAGCAACTGGTTTTTTGGAAAAAATTACTTCAATAATTTTTTCAGATGGAAGATATTTTTCAGTTTCTAGGAATTTAATAATATATTTTTCAGAGGATACAACTTCAGAATAAATATTTTTTTTGAACATTCCGTTAGTTAATTCCAAAGTTTCGTTTTCAAATACTATATGCCCAGAATCAACAGGATTTTCGTGAAAATCAACAACGGTACCTCCAATACTTTTATTTTGAAATATATCTATCATATAGTGGCCTTCCATAATAATCTGCGTAGGTATTTTCGAAACGTTTGCTATAACTACTTCAGATCGTTTCCCATCTTGAACTGCATAAAGTCTGTATATTCCTGGTTTCTCAAAAACATGGTTTTTAAGATAATTGTTCTCATTTATCGTAATATTATAAACAATGTTTTCAGGACCGATTATTACGATTTTGGCATTTCCATTTTTACCAGTTCCATAAATTAATGTATCTTCGTAAATTATCGGCACTTCTGGTGAAATAAATAACGTTAAATTTTCGTTAGGTTTCAAGTCTTCTAGAAGTTCTGCTTTTTTTAATATTTTTAATTCATAATAATCAAGACTTTTTCTAACTTCTGAAGTATCAAATGTTAAAATTCGGTTGTCTATTTGAAGTGTTGTGATATTGTCTATTGTATCTAACGTAGATCTCATTGTGCCTATTTTCGATAATATCTTTACTACAGTTATTTTTGCAGAATATTTGCTATTTAATGTATTATTTTCAAGTTGTTCATTAAATTCTTTGTTTAATATGCTTAATTCATTTAAATCCTTGGAAAAACTGTAGTACGGGTCGATTACATCCCCTGCAGGACTATTTATCGAATTGTATTCGTAAGTTATAACTTCTTTAGCCATGTAATTGATTTTTTCATAAAGAAATTCTGAGTCGTTTATATATGTAATATCATCAACAATCATTTTATCGATAGAATTTGTATAATCCATCAAAAAATTATTAAAATATGTGTAAATGTATGTGTCATCTGACTCAAATTGTTCATCTGTTATATTTGCTGCACTAACTGTTGAAAAAAAATAGATTATAAATATAAGTAATAATATTCTTGGTTTATACGAATTCATTTTTTCATCCTATGGGTTGGTGAAATCATCAATATTTCGAAGAATGTGTCTGGATTAACTACTTTAATATTGGGAATTTTTGTACTAATTTATGGTTTAATTAACTCGATGATATCTTTTATAAATTTGGGTATGGCATGTGTTTTAATTTCAATTATTTTAGTATCAATGGTCCCTCAAAAGATGATGGATCGAGAAATTCATAATGCAATAACAAAATCAAATGTTGAATTTCTGAGAAAACTTTTTTTAAATCTGGATTTAAAAGGACATCCATTATATATCCCGCCAAATTCTGATTTAAAATGTGGTGCGATATTTGTCCCTGCAAAAAAAAATTTTAAAATTAATCTGTCTGCTTATAGTCAAGATATTGTTTTTATAACAAACCAAAGTAGTTCTAGTGAAATGGGCGTTTTAATTACTCCTCCAATTGGATATGAACTTTTAAAAATTTATGAAGAAACATATGGTAAGGATATTTTGGAATTAGAATCGTCTGTGTTATATTCTTTATTGTCTAATGTATTATATTCAATGGATTTGTTGACTAAAATAGATTTTGAAGATGTTAACAACGGAAAAATTAGCATTAAACTTAATAAAAGAGACTTCAAAGATCTTGACGAATATTTTTATCTTTTACCAATTGTATCTTCGATAATATTGGCCATTTCAAAATCAAAAAATAAAATCATAATTTTCAATGAATTAGTCGAGTCTAAAAACGATATAGAGATTTTATTAAGTGAAATTGGGGAATGCTATGAAAAGAATTAATTTAATGCTAATGTTCATATGTGGCTGGTTTATATTGGTTGCACTTTTTTCGAATACTTTTGATTTATATGTGTCATTATCTTTGATCGGATTTTATTTATTTTTGGAAACAGGACATTTTTTTATTACAAAAAAAAACAAAAAACTTTTAAATATCACGTTTTATTTTTTATCCGGATTATTTTCCATAGTAGTTGTACTTAGAATTTATTCATTAATTATGTAGGTATTGATATGAAAAATACACAATATTCAACAATTTTTTTAACATTATTGTTATTTATGGCGGTTATGGGTTTTTTGTATGTTTTGGGACATCCTAAACAATCAGAATATTTTACTGAAATTTATTTGTTGGGCGAGAAAAATATGGCTTATGAATATCCTTCTAAAATTTATGTTGGCGAGGAAGGAGTATTCAACTTAGGCATTGTTAACCATGAGGGTAGAAATGTCACATATTTTGGGGAGATATGGGTTTTGAAAACGAATTCTTCAAATCCTGAAAAAGATGATCATATGTTAACTGAGTTTAATAAAAGTCTTGAACCAAAATCTTCATTTATCGAAGGGGATTGGGAATCCCAATGGGAAAAAAATATAAATTTTTCAATAATGGAACCCGGTAATTACCAGATAGTAGTTTTGGTATTTAAAGATAAAATTTCTGAGGAATCACTCGCTGAAAAACTAAATAATGCGCAAAACAACGAAATATTAAACCTGAAGTTAAACATTGATGTGGTAGATTGGACTTAATTATTTATAGTTTGATGTAATATATGGATATACCTATATTTAATCCAATATAACTACCTTGCAAGGAGGGACTTTCATGAAAATTATTAATTTTCTAATCCCAATTTTGCTTATTCTCGGGGCAATTCCGACGGGTTTTGCTTTGAATGATGAGATAGTTGTAATTGTATCGACCCCTGCAGATGCAATTATTGCTGCTCAATATGCAAAAGAGATGGGATATAAATTTGTATACACCCCTGCAGACCAACTTTCTACAGGTGCTGAAAATGCCATCAAAAATGCAAAAAATGCAATAATTGTTGGTGGCCCTAAAGCAGTTAGTCAAAATGTTGAAAACCAATTAAAATCAAAAATTGCCAATGTTGAACGTGTTTCAGGAGAAACTAGGGTTGAAACATCTACGGCATTGTTTAAAAAACTTATCACTCAGAAACCTGAAGTTGCAGAAAATATCGTAATTGCAGAAGGTTTTAATGAGGATATTACACCTTCAGCACTAAGTTTCGGTGCACCAGTTTTATATTATTCACAAGAAAGCTATGGAGAAGTTAAAGAACTTCTAGAATCGCTAAATGTGGAAAATGCAGTTATCATGGGAAACAATGTCCCAAGTGAAATTAGAAAAACTGTAAGTGAAGTTTCAAAAACTACAACTGTTGCAACAGGAACTGTCGAAGCTATTGTTAAAACAGTGTTATCTGCAGCACCTGCAATAAATCCTGATATTATTGGAGTGGCTGCATCAGTCGTTTGTGCAGAACAAACTGAAAATCCAATTATTGCGGCAATAGAAAGCTTTGCTGCGGGTGAAATTGGAACAATAGTTTCAGTTACAAACATTGATGAAAGTGCAATCGATGAGATTGTTTCAAAAACTACTGAAATTACCTCCGAAATTTCAATTTCAAGTGATAATGAAAAAGTTTCAGAAAGTATCTCTGAATCAGCATCTGAAGAAGGAGCAACTACAACTACAACTACAACTACAACTACAACCAGTTCAAGTTCAAGTTCAAGTTCAAGTTCAAGTTCCTCCACAACCACAGCTACACAAAAATACACTATAGTTTTAATCGATAGTGTGGAAAAAGTTAAATTTGCAGATATGTCTGCATCAGGAACTGATGGAAACAATATTGAGATAACTGGTGATGATAACATAGTGCTTCCCGATATGGCCTTAAAAACAGATATGGTTCAAAAGTCATACGTAGGTTCATCAGGAAACGTTAGAATCTATTACGAGGGAACTGGAAGCGGTCTTAATTTGTTATATCCTATTGAATGTGGTGCTCTTACATACGGTAACGATGTAACTGCTACATTTTATGGTTCAACAGCACTCGCAAGTAAAGAAGTTACAGCACACGTAATTACCAATAGACAGGAATTTAGGGATGCAATAAATGACCTATTAGATGGGGATGCAGATACCTTTATTTCAATGCTTAATAATGCTCAAAAAACAACAGAAACAACAGATGGATCTGGAGATGTAGACTTTACAATAACTCCAACCACCTATGGTGAAAATATCGTTATTGTAACATTAGGTAATGGTACAATTGGTACGACTGCAACCGTTTTAGGATTCAGTGCATTTGAAAACCTAATGTATGAATTAGATCTTCAGGTAACTGGATTTAATCCTGCAACCAATCAATTTTATACGACCATGACCGTAAATGATACGCTATCAAATGGGGTAAGATACGGTTTAATGGTAATAAATAAAGATAATTATGAGTTTGAATTAGAAATATTGGGTAATTCTTCATCAGATAAATACTTCGACGTTTCAATAGTCGGAGATGAAGGATCTGTGAAAATTATAGATGATTCAGAACTTGTTTCAATGACTGCATCATCTGTCCAAGGTATTTTAGATGCAGCATTTTTAGATGGTACCATGGGAATGGGTTACACTCCGGTTACTACAAATAGTGTGGTAAACAGGACACTTACCCTCGATTTCGGAACTGGGGATGAAGTATACCTAATCGGAATCGCTTATGATACAACAACTAAAAAAATTGTGGCAATGGCACAAACTGAAGAAACGCTTTAATTAATAATCTATAAATATTTCTTTTTTTTATAGTATTTTTTGGTGATTTTAAATGATTAAAAAAATGGTCTTACTTTTTTTTTCAATTTTAATATTAATTTCTCCGAGTTTTGCAGTTTCTGAGGTTACTTTATCACCAGAAACTCCTGAAGTTGGGGATACTATAATTTTGTCAGGAAAATCAAATCCTAATGAGGAAGTGTCCTGCAGTGCTTGGTTTGAAATAAATCCGATAATTAGTCAACCATATTATGGAACTTTACTCTATGGGGTAGAAATTCCTCAGACACCAAATGGTTTCAAAGTAACTGCTGAAAATGTTGAAAGTTTAGATGTAAGTATAAAGATGGGTTTTTGGGTTACCATAAGTGGAACTCCTGATTATTCGGGAAATGCAGCAGTATCTAAATCAAATGTTCCTGAAGGGACTTATGATATAAAAATTGGGGGTAAAATAAAGGATGATTCAAAGCCCGTTATTCTTAAAATTTATGCTTCTACAGTAATTAATGCAGATGAAAATGGGGATTTTGAATATCATTACAATACTGATGCAATTGATGAAGGTACGACGATTTATTTGAATATTGGCGGAGTTTCAAAAGAAGTAACGATTACCGGTTCAACGCCTGCACCAGTAGTTACGTCTGCTACAACTAATACGGATAATACAACTACAACAAATACGACCACCGAGGATAAAAGCCCACCTGTGATAAAGGTTCTTGCGCCTTCAAATTCAGAATATTCTACAAAATCGTTAGATTTCGATGTTGATGTAACAGATGATTCAGAATTTGAATTTTTTATATATTTGAATAACAATGAGTTGGATTACGAGAATGCTGGGGATCATTATACTGGATCTTTTGAACTTTTGAATGGTAAAAACGAATTAAAATTAGTTTCAGAAGATGAATACGACAATAAAAATATAAAAATATTATATCTGACATATTCAAAGCCTTCGGAAGAGATTTCCTCTGAAACTTCAGAAGTTTCAAATGTACAAGAATCAACTGAAACTTCAGGATGTTCTGAAAGCACCATTTCTGAAGAAAATGTCGAATTAAACATTGTTCAGGGTACAATGATATTGAACGCAGGAAATGCACTTCTTACTGTAAATGATGGTACTGAAATAAGTACAAATGGGGATATAAAAATAGAAGAAATTCAAATCCCTGAAACTGCGCTTTCTTATGTAATATATCCTGAAAATACAGAGTTTAGCGATCCATTAAGTTTAGAAATCGAATTATCTGATGTTTCAGGTAATTTAAAAGTTATATATTATGATTCGAAAAAGGGATGGATTAATGTACCTTATAATGTAGAGGATAATACTTTAAAGTTAGACGTGACAAAATCGGGGTATTATGCAGTTAAGGTAACTGAAACCACGACTGAAGAAAAAGATTCATTCATTGATACCATTAAAAGCGTTTTAAATGCAGTTAAAATAATTATCAATGCAATATTTAGTAGAATTTAATTTTTTACTTTTTTTATACTCTAATCGTCAACAATATAAATGGTTATACGATATATCTATCTAAAAAATTTCTGGTGAAATATTGCCATTTATATTTAAAAATTTAAAAATTCCCGAAGTAATTTTAATTGAACCAAAAGTTTTTCCTGACGAAAGAGGATTTTTTCTAGAAACGTATAAATTCAGCGACTTTTTTGATGCAGGCATAACTGAAAATTTTGTTCAAGATAATCATTCAAAATCAAAATATGGGGTTTTAAGGGGCCTACATTTTCAGAATGATCCTAAAGCGCAGGGAAAACTTGTACGGTGTATAAAAGGCGAAATTTTTGACGTTGCAGTTGATTTACGAAGAAATTCTCCAAAATATGGAAAATGGGTTGGGGAAATTCTTTCAGAAGAAAACAAAAAAATGTTATATATTCCAAATGGATTCGCACACGGTTTTTGTGTTTTAAGTTCAGAAGCAGAAATAATTTACAAATGCACTGAAGAATACGTTCCAGGATGCGATGCAGGAATACTTTGGAATGATGAAACAATTGGAATTGATTGGCCAGTAGTGGATCCAATAATTTCAGAAAAAGATTCTTTGTTACCAAATTTGGTAGATTCAAATGTAAATTTCAGGTATGGTGAAGAATAATGAAAGGAATTATTTTAGCTGGCGGTTCAGGAACAAGGCTTTATCCAATGACTTATGCAGGCAATAAACATTTAATGCCTTTATTTAATAAACCAATGATTTATTATTCCCTTTCTGTTTTAATGCTCAGTAAAATTAAAGAAGTTTTAATAATTTCAACTCCCGAGGCGTTACCAGCCTATGAAAAATTATTTGGAAACGGGGATCAATTGGGAATCAATATTTCATATGCTGGACAGGCGGAACCCAAAGGTCTTGCAGAGGCATTTATTATTGGGGAAGAATTTATTGGTGATGATAGCGTTTGTCTGATTTTAGGAGATAATATTGTTTATGGCAGTGGTTTAACGGGAATTTTGGAAAAATCTTATGAAAATATTGAAAATAATGGTGGAGCAATTGTTTTTGGACAATATGTAAATGATCCACATAGATATGGTGTTTTAGAGTTTGATAAAAATAAAAAAGTCACAAAAGTTATAGAAAAGCCAGAAAATCCGCCATCGAATTATGCCGTAATAGGTCTTTATTATTATGATAATGACGTGATAAATATCTCAAAATCAATTAAACCTTCAGGTAGGGGCGAACTTGAGATAACTGATGTTAACAATGTTTATCTTGATAAAAATAAATTAGATGTTGAACTGTTTCCCCGAGGAATTGCTTGGTTCGATGCAGGAACTCATGAAAGCTTTTTAGATGCAAGTAATTATATTCACGCAATAGAAAAAAGGATGAGCTTAATGGTTGGTTGTATCGAAGAAATTGCATATAAAAACAAATGGATTTCAAAGAAACAGCTTTTAAAACTAGCAAAACCACTATTAAAAACGGAATACGGCAAATATCTTGAAAGAATATCTAATGAGTAGGTGTTTTAATGAAAATTTTAGTTACTGGCGGTGCAGGATTTATAGGTTGTAACTTTGTTAGATACATGGTTCAAAACTATGATTATGAAATAATGGTGTTGGATAAATTAACTTATGCGGGAAATCTTGAGAATTTATCCGATATTTCAGGAAAGATAGAATTTATTCAGGGAGACATTTGTTCAGAAGAAGATGTTTCAAAAGCAATGAAAGATGTTGATTCAATAATTCATTTTGCTGCAGAAAGTCACGTTGATAATTCAATAAAAAATCCTGAAAATTTTGTTAAAACAAATATTTTTGGAACATATACTTTGTTAGAATATGCTAGAAAATTTGGAATTGATAAATTCTTGCACGTTTCAACAGATGAGGTATATGGTTCAACTGAAAACGGATTTTTCAAAGAAGAGGATAGATTAGACCCATCTTCACCATATTCCGCAACAAAAGCAGGAAGTGATCTTCTCGTAAATGCGTACCATAAGACCTATGGATTAAACACATTTATAACACATTGCGGAAATAATTTTGGCCCATACCAATATCCTGAAAAATTAATTCCTGTATTAATTAAAAAAGCAATCCGGAATGAAAAATTGCCAATATATGGCGACGGATTAAATGTTCGTGATTGGATATATGTTGAAGATCACTGCACGGGAATAGATACTGTATTCAATAAAGGAAATTATGGTGAAGTTTATAATATTGGTTCAGGCTACGAAAAAACGAATTTGGAAATTGTGAAATTTATATTAAACGAATTAGATAAACCTGAAAGTTTGATTGAATTTGTAACTGATAGGCCAGGGCATGATCGAAGGTATGCATTAGACTCTACTAAAATGAGAGATTTAGGTTGGACTCCAAAATGGGGGTTCGAAAAAGCATTAAAATTCACGATAAATTGGTATTTAGGTAGATATTAGGTGTTATTTTGGAAAAAGTTCTAGTAATCGGTCTTGGAATGGTTGGCTATGAAATTGTTAAGAAATATTTTGAAACAGGAGAGTATAAAATTTCAATAGCTTCAAGAAGTGAAAGCGGATTTTTCAAGGGGGTTTTAGATAAACGCCTAGTGGATGTTACAAATGAACAAAAAGTTCAGAAAGTAATACAGGATATAAATCCAGATTTTGTGATAAATACTGCTGCAATGACCAATGTGGATTTTTGCGAAAAAGAAAAGGAATTAGCTTATAAGGCCAATGCAATTTCCGTAGGATATATCGGAAAAGCATGTAAAAGTACCGGTTCAACATTATGCCATATTTCAACAGACTACGTTTTTGATGGTGAGGATGGAAATTATGTTGAAACAGATGTCATAAATCCGATAAACTACTACGGATTTACAAAAGCTGAGGGAGAACGGATTTTAAATGAAATGGACTATGAAAATAAGTCAATAGTTAGAATATCTACTCCTTATGGATTTAGTCCAGTAAAATTAAACTTTTTCACATGGGTTTTAGAAAATTTAAAATATGAAAAACCAATAAATGTTATTACAGACCAGTACAATACCTCAACAAATTTGAACAATTTATCAGAGATTATGATAAAAATTCAGCAAAACGATTTATCGGGTATACTCCATTTTGGAGGATCTGAAAAATTAAGTAGATATGAATTTGCATTAAAAATTTCAGAAGATTATAATTTAAATAGTAAATTAATAAGTCCAGTTAAAAGTTCTGAACTTAATTGGGTTGCAAAACGTCCTAAAGATACTAGTTTAATTAGCAATTTAAGGGGTGTACAATGATTCAAGAATTATTGTCAAATCAAAAAAAAATCTCAATAACTGGCCTTGGATATGTGGGGCTTCCCCTAGCAGTGGCATTTGCTGAAAAAGGAATTAATGTAATAGGTTTTGATGTTAATTCTGAAAAAATAAAGAAATATTTGGAAGGAATAGATCTTACAAATGAAGTGGGAAATGAGAAACTATCTAATTTAAAAAATATAAAATTCACGTCAAATGAGTCTGATTTGAAAGATGCTAAATTCCATATTGTGGCAGTTCCAACTCCTGTGGGTAAAAATAATATTCCAAACTTGACCCCTATCGAGGGCGCAAGCACGATTTTGGGTAGGAATCTTACAAAAGGTTCTATTGTAGTTTATGAATCAACGGTTTATCCTGGAGTTACTGAAGAGATATGTGTACCGATACTTGAAAAAGAATCTGGATTGATATGTGGACGTGATTTTAAAGTTGGTTATTCTCCTGAAAGGATAAATCCGGGGGATCGAAAAAATACTTTGGAAACCATAGTAAAAATTGTTGCAGGCCAGGATGAAGACTGTTTGAACGTAGTTGCAGATGTTTATAGAAGTATTATCGATGCAGGAGTACATCGGGCAACATCGATAAAAGTTGCAGAAGCTGCAAAAGTAATTGAAAATGCTCAAAGAGATGTAAATATTGCTTTTGTAAACGAACTTTCAATGATATTTGATAAAATGGGGATCGATACGAAAGAGGTTCTAGAGGCCGCAGGAACAAAATGGAATTTTTTAAACTTCCAACCGGGACTTGTTGGCGGCCACTGTATCGGTGTAGATCCCTATTATCTAACATATAAATCTGAAGAAGTGGGTCACACCTCGCAATTGATACTTTCGGGAAGGCGAATTAACGATAGAATGAGTAAATTTATTGCAGAAAAAACTGTTAAAAAAATGATAGAATCAGGCGTTAGAATAAAAGGTGCAAAAGTTCTGGTTTTGGGTTTAACGTTTAAAGAAAATGTTCCAGATCTGAGAAATAGCAAAGTTGCAGATTTAATCCACGAATTAAACGAATATGGATTAGAAATTTTGGTTGTGGATCCTTTAGCAGATTTTGAAGAAGCAAAAAGGGAGTATTCAATAGAATTGACTAATTTGGATGACGTAACTAATGTGGATGCCATAATTTTTGCAGTGCCTCACAAAGAATATTTGAAAATAAATATCGATAAAATGAATGAATTTTATACTGGGGGAATAGATAATCCGGTATTTATTGATATAAAGGGAGTATTCGATAAAAAAGAAGTAAATGGTAAATTTAACTATTGGAGATTATAGTATAATCTGCAGTTGAGACTACCAATATTAAACTGATAAAATGACGCTTGTAAAAAGAATATTTAGAAATACAAAAATACTATTTTTTTCAAATGTTATCTCAAAGACATTTGGATTTTTATACACGATATATATGGCTCGATATCTGGGCACCGAAAGTTTTGGGATTATATCTTTTGCTTTAGCTCTTACCGGAATGTTTAGTGTTTTTTTAGATATGGGTACATATTCTTTAACGATCCGTGAAGTTGCAAGAGATACATCTTTAACTGAAAAATATTTGGGAAATAGCATCGCCATCAAACTTATTTTATCAATTTTTACCTTTTTATTAATATTAGGTATGACAAATATAATGGGGTATCCTAAAGAAACAACCTATGTCATATACATATTATTTATTTACACTATTTTTTCGGCGTATAATAATATTTTTTATTCAATATACCAAGCACACGAAAAAATGGCATATTTTGGAGTTGGTGGATTAATAAATAGTTTTTTAATATTCCTATCCACAATGGTTGGAGTATATTGTAATGCACCGATGTATTATTTCGCATATGCCTACCTATTTTCAAACATTTTTGTTTTCATATACAATATGGTAATAACTAATTTAAATTTTACAAAAATTAATTTTTTTGCCGATTTTTCATTTTGGAAAGACTTTTTAAAAAACGCATGGCCTTTTGCACTTAGTGGGATATTTGTTACGATTTATTTTTGGATGGATTCTATAATGATTTCTTATTTTATCGACGAATCTTCTGTTGGATTATATAGTGCTGCATACCGACTTGTTTATGTGCTGTTGTTTATTCCTTCAGTTTATTTTTCAACAATGTATCCAATATTGTCAAAAAAATATAGGGATTCTGGTGCTGTAAAACTTATTTATGGGCGTTCGTTAAAGTATTTTGCAATATTGGGTGTTTTTATGGGTAGTTTGACTACTTTATTTTCAGAAAATATTATTTCCTTAATTTACGGCAATGAATTTATGGGTTCAGCAATAGCATTAAAAATACTCATTTGGGCAACTGCATTTTCTTTTTTAGCCCATTCAACGTTATACACATTAAATTCAATAAATAAACCTCTAATTTATACAAAAATAACTGCATTTAGTGCAATTTTAAATATAGTATTGAACTTTATGATAATACCTACATACGGATACGTCGGAGCAAGCATGACGACGTTAATGACAGAATTTTTGGGATTTTTAGCAATGTTTTTATATCTGAAAAATCATCTAAATGAAAAAATAAAAGATTATGGCTGGTTTTTGAATCTAATATATATAACAATATTTTCAGTGTTTGCATATGTGTTGGCAATTAATAAATTTCAGATATCTGGATTGGCTTTGTTCGCATTTATGTTATGTTATGCATTTGGCATCATATTCCGGGTTTTTGACAATACTGATATAGATATATTTAAAAAGATGTTAGTGGCGAAAAAATGAATTCTCAAGTATCGATAATAATTCTTAATTGGAATGGATGGGAAGATACCCTAGAGTGTTTGGATTCCCTTTACAGAATAGAATATCCTGATTATAATGTGGTTTTAATAGATAATGGTTCAGAAGACGAATCAATAGAAAAAATAAAAGAGTACTGCGGAGGGGAAATTGAGGTACATTCTAAATTTTTCAAAAATGTCCAACAAACTAATCCAATAGAAATCTGGGAAATTTCAGAAAAAGATGCCCTAAAAAATAATTTCCAGAAAAAAGAGGAGTTTATGAAACAACTTTCAAATAAAAAACTAATCCTCATCAAAAATAATGAAAATTATGGATTTGCAGGGGGTAATAATGTAGGGATTGATTTCGTAATAAATAATTTAAATTCAGAATATGTCTTATTTTTAAACAATGATACAGTTGTAGATAAAGATTTCTTAACAGAAATGGTAAAAACTGCAAAAAGTACCAATGTTGGTATGGTGGGCAGTAAAATATATTATTATGATTACGAAGGCAAGGATAATGTTATATGGGCACTCGGTGGAGGCGGAATGAATTTGAAAACTGGATTTGTATGGCATAATAAGTTTAGAAAAGAAGATATTGGCGGGTTAGGGGATAATTTAGAATGTGGATTTATTACAGGATGTTCTTTGTTAATTAAAAAAGATATATTGCATAAATTAAAAGGTTTTGACAAAGATTATTTTTGTTATTTTGAAGATGCGGATTTATCTGCTAGATGTAAAAAGTTGGGCTATAAATTATTGTGTGCATGTAAATCTAAGGTAAGACATAAAGTTTCTGCCAGTTCTGGGGAGTATTCTCCTTTTTTAATATATATGATTACTAGGAATAATTTATATTTTGTCAAAAAAAATCATGGTTCAAAGATATATTGTTTAATATATTTACTTACATTTAGATTATTTGGGCGGTTATTTAGATTGGGTATGAGGAATGAACTGGGTTTAATTAAATACTATTTTAAAGGCATTTATGATGGCCTTAAAATTTAATTCAAATAAATTTGACTGCCCGAATTGTCATAAATTTTATTATTTTCCATAACAACGTCTTTTAAACCTGAGGAATTATACCATATTACGGTATTCCCATAAATGTCTCTATCGACACCAACATTCGATTTTGTGTTTGCAGAATATAAAAATAAATATCCATCTAAATCTATGTAATTCCCTTTTTTAATCGGGGTTAATGAATTCCATTCTATATTGGCGTATGGTTGGAATACACCGAGGGTATCTAAAAATCCCAATGTTAGGTGAATATCGTTACCTTTGGTCCTATGTTTTGCAATCCATTTGGTTCCGAAAACGTCCTGTGGATGTGTTATGGAATAGTAATATTTACCCAAGGTGCTGATCGAATTAGAATTTTTAATTGTTTCTTTACTCAACGATACTTGCAGAGGTTCTTGTTTTACTATTTCTCCAATAAATCCTGAAGAAATTAATAGATTAATTGATAAAATCGTGAAAAATATATTTTTTCCAATATGGGGCCTGTTTTTAAATATTTTTATATTACTGATTTTGGTAGACAAATAAATCAGATATGGGGCTAACAATATATATGCCATTGCAGTTAGTCTCGAAACGTTCATTATTGCAAATCCTGGGATCATGGTGGCCATCAGGATGAATAAATAATTTGAAGAAAATACCAAATACTGTAAAAATTTTTTATTGAATTTTTTACTGGTTTCTTTAATAAAATCAAAAAGTGCCCAAAAGTATCCTACAAATGTTAATAACAATATTGAAATGTTCAATAATTTGAATAATGCATATAAGGGGGAACTAAATGTTGTTAAAGTTGTATATCCTCTTGAATTTTCTATATTTAAAGATTCAGTAATGGTCAAATATATTCCCGAACTGATATCAAATAAAGATTTAATCAAAGAACCTTGGGATACGTTAGGATACCATGTAAAGAAGATTACTAAATAGATTATAAGTAATTTTAATAATAATTTGGGATTATTATCTTTATAAATTAATCCAATAATCAGAATAGGCAATGTTGAAATTAATATAATTCCCAAAGTTAATGCAGCTACTCCATAGTGACTCCAGATAATTGATATTAAAAAAATACATGTTAGAATTATCTTATTTTTTATTAAAATTTTATTCTCAAAAAATGTTAAGAAAAACAAAGCCAAAAAAAACATTGCAAGCCCCTGTTTTTTTAAAAAAGGCATAGTGTTTAAGAAGGGGGATAAAGTCATGAATAAAAATGCAGAAAAAAATATTTCACGGCTATTTTTAAAAATTTCTAGAGATTTTATCATATAATATATCGAAACAGGAATTAGGGACAATAAAAATATGAAGAAATATTTATATATCACTACAATGTCTACAGATAAAAAGTTTATTAACATGGGTGTAAGTATTCCATTTCCAAGTACTGAATAACAGTTATTATTATGATCAAAATCAAAAAGTTCTTTTTCTATTACTACATTGGGGACTATCCCTTCCCCATCGTAAATCCTTATATATTCGCCCCCTGAAAGGCTGGTCATCATTAAAAGTGATAATGCAATCGAAAAAAGGAGAATTTCATTTCCATTTTTTATATTTTTTAAAAGTGATAATTTCGAGATAATTGCCAAGATCCCTATTATTAACAAGAGAAGTAATAAGTTATTTTCGAAGTAATTTGAAAGATATGATCCGATATATGATATAATTGGGAGAATACTGCACAATAATGGGATTCTTAAGTCGTAAATTTCCAAGTAGGGTGGTTTTTCAGGTGCAAATCTTGATATTAATGAGGATAAACAAAGTAAGATATTTGTAAATAGAAAAATACTCAGCAATACTGAAAATTCCGAAAATGGGACATTTGTAATGCCGTAAATAGGATAAAGTATATTTATCAACAGTCCAATCAGCATATCAAAAAAAATGCTTAGTCCTGTCGCATATATAATAGATTTAAATGATTCAATATTTTGCATCTGAAAAATTCTTAGTAAGATATAGCCTGGAATAAATGCCAGGTATATAAATCCTAAAAGTGGCCGCACTATTGAGGTTTCCGTACCTAGTGAATTAAGGCCCAAGATCCCTAAAAATGAAATTTGGAGCCCCATAATCAAAATTAAAAATTTTTTATATTCCCAATTTTGTAATTTAAATGGATTTAATATTTTCATATCTGGTATCGCCCGGTATTATTGGTTATTTAACATAATTTATTAATAACATTATCTATTTTTTTTGCAACTGAATCCCAACTATATTTTTCAACAGCAAGATTACGAGCATTTTTTCCAATATTTAATGCAAAATCTTCATTATCTGCAATCAATTCAATATTTTTCGAAAAATCTGCTATATCTGATATGATCGCATCGACATTATTTTTTAAATTAGATCCTCTCGCTCCAAAATAGGTGGTAACTATCGGAAGTCCTGCAGCCATATATTCAAAAAGTTTTATATTACTTCCTCCGCCCGAAAGTATCGGATTTAGTGCTATGTCTGCAATTTTTAAATAATCTTCAATTTTATCAACGATTCCTGTAAATATTATATTGTTGTATTTTTTGTGTGAAAATTGGTTACCGCAAGAACCAACGATTAAAATTAATATATTTTCATTTTTTAAAGATTTAGAAAAGTTTATGATATGACTAACAGCTTCAATATTGGGATAATATTCCGAACCAGTAAATAAAACAATTGTTTTGTTTTTGAAACCATATTTTGACTTTAAATTTTCCTTTTCGTCGTAATCAGTAGGTTTTATTTTTTTAGTATTTACTCCATTTGGGGCAACATGAAGTTTAGATTTTGAAATGCCATAATATTCCGAAAATTTTTTTACATCCTCTTCTGAAACAGCGAGTACTGCGTCCGAATTTTCAACAGCAAACTGTTCTTTATCTTTTACAATATCCAGTATATTTTTGGAAAATGGTTTATTTTTTAAAATACTTTGAACTCTAAAATATTCAACATCAATAGTATCAATTATTATTGGTTTATCTTGATTATTCTTTTTAAAAACATGTTCAAATTGCCACGGTTTTTCCACGATTATCAAATCTGAATTATCAATCGATTTTGAAAGTATTTTTGGCGAAAATATTTTTAAAAATGATCCGGAAAATATTGGAGGGGTTTTTAGGGGATAATGCATCAATGCCCTAACACCTAATTCCAACAAGTTCACGTATCGGAATTCTGAATAATTTTTATCAATCTTTGTTGTCCAAGATCTGAAATTTTTAATATTTTTTTCATTATTTCCTAAACCTTGGGAAAACAGTAGTATTTCATGTCCCAACTTTGCCAGTTCTAAGTTTATATTATTTATCCGGTTTGGCCCCCCGTATTTTGGAGGATATATTCCCCATGGTGCAACATCTAATATTTTCATAATTTTCCCAATTTTTTTTCAATAATATTTTTTAAATCTTTGCCAATCTTTTTAGGCGTACAATGTTCTTTAAATGTCAGGTAGCCCTGCTTTGCGATATTTTCTTTTATTTCTGGATTATTTCTTAATAATAATATATTATTTGCTAGGTCTTTTGGATCATTGGGATCTACAAAGAGTGCATTTTTTTTATCAACCAATAGTTCCGAATTTGCGAGGTTATTTCCCACAATAACGGCTCTATTCATAGATAAAAACTGGAACGTTTTTCCTGAAATTACACGTTGACCTTTTGCAACAGTTCCAAAATGCCCCCCCAAACAAACATCCGAATTTGCAATTTCTAGAGGTAATTTTTCATACTCTATCCAATCAATAAATTCAATATTTTTTAGATTTAATTCTTTTGCAAGTTTTATTATTTTCGAATGTTCTAGGCCTATGCCCACAATTTTAAATTTAATATCAGAATAATTTTCTAAAATTTTTGCAGAATGGAGTATAATATCGATACCCTGTAGGGGTAGAAATGTTCCATAGTAAAATACTGTAAATTCATCATTATTTTTATTCAATGTATTTCGGGGATAAAATATTTCATCATCTGCCCCCACAAAAATTCTTTCAAAATTTGAGTTTTGAAGATTGAAAGTATTTAAAAAGTAGTCAACATGTGATTTTGTATCTAAAAATACCACATCTGAAATTTTACATGAGATCTTATCAAAAAAATATGATACTTGTCCACAAAATGATGAGGGTTTGAAAATTTTTCGATCGTCACAAAGAGTATCGTAAATAGAAATAAAAGCATCAAAAAAAATAGGCTTTTTTGTTAATATTTTAATAATTGGAACTAAAGGCTGCCCCAAAAATCCAACAAATACCACATCATATTTTTTATTCATATTTGTTAGGAATTTTAAGGCCACTTCTATATATCTTTTAGCATATGTACTTTTTATGCTTGTGCAATCTATGATTTCAACATTGTTTTCTTTTAAACCTTTATAAATAACAGAATTTCTAGTATAGGTGGCTTTTGCGCCACAAATAAATAAAATTTTCATCATTCTACCCGATATATATTATGAGGCATATATTTTATTAATTAAATTTAATTAATCCTTTCTAAGTCTTTTTTAACCATTATTTCAACTAATTCTTCAAATTTAGTTTTAGGTTCCCATCCTAAGATTGATTTAGCTTTCGAATGATCCCCAATCAAGAGTTCAACTTCTGCAGGTCTGAAAAATGCGGGATTTACTTTTACCAATATTTTACCAGATTTTGAATCTTTTCCAACTTCATTAATTCCGCATCCTTCCCACATAATATTGATGCCCGCAAATTTAAATGCAAGTTCTACAAAATTCCTAACTGTGTAAGTCTCGTTTGTCGAAAGTACGAAGTCATCAGCTTCATCATGTTGGAGTATTTTCCACATTCCTTCAACGTAGTCTTTTGCATATCCCCAATCTCGTTTTGCATCCAAATTACCTAATTCCAAGCATTCTTGAATACCTTTTGAAATTTTTGCAACGCTTAGCGTTATTTTCCTAGTTACAAATTCAGGGCCCCTCATTTCACTTTCATGGTTGAATAATATTCCATTGCTCATGAATAGGTCGTAACTTTCCCTGTAGTTTTTAATGGTCCAAAAGCCTGCTAATTTCGAAACTCCGTATGGACTTCGCGGGTAAAATGAAGTAGTTTCTTTCTGAGGAATTTCTTGAACTTTTCCAAAAAGTTCAGACGTCGCAGCGAAATATACTTTTGAATCGGAAGAATATTCCTTAACGGCATTTACTACATTCAACGTTCCACCAATATTTACATCATATGTAAATTTTGGATTTTCAAAACTAAATCCTACAAAACTTTGAGCTGCAAGGTGGTAAACTTCATCAGGTTTGATTTTTTTAATTATTGAATCCATAAACAAATTGTCGGTAATATCTCCCCAATGAATGTTTAGTTTTTCTTTTTCACTATTGGTTAAATAATCAAGATTTCCCAATGAATTTTGGCTGTTTCTTCTGACAATCCCATGTATTTCGTAATTTTTTTCCAAAAGTAATTTTGTTAAAAAATATCCATCTTGACCAGTTATTCCAGTTATTAATGCTATTTTCATAACGTCACCATTGATTTAGTGTCTCATCCATGCTTTTAACATTACGGGAAATGCAGTGAATGGGTATTTTATAACTTTAATTCTCGAAACTCCATGTATCCGATTTTTTACAGATGTCGGAACTTCCGTATATCTCAAACCCTTTTTTCCAGCCTGTATAATTATTTCTTGATGGATTCCCCATCTTTCAGCTTTTAAATTTAATTTGTCAATACTTTTTTTATTCAATGCTACTAATCCACTCTGTGCATCCGTTGTCGGTAAGCCAGACATAAATCTTGTAGTTTCTGTTGCAATATTATTGCAAAATGTTCTTATTTTTCTACCTGTGGGCACTTTTTTATAATATTCTCCTAAAAATCTAGATCCTACCACTAGGTCTGCTTTATTATTAATTAATGGGCCACATACTGGTTCAATTACGTCTTTTGTATACTGCCCATCTCCATCGATAATTATTGCTATGTCATAATCTGACTTGGCGAAATATGTATATCCCGCCCTTACTGCAGCGCCTTTACCGCGGTTATGTTCAAAAGTTATGACTTCAACACCACTTTCTTTAGCATATTTTGTGGTATCATCATCACTTCCATCATCTATTACAAGAATTCCAGAAACAGTATCTTTTATATTTTCAATAACTAGTTTTATGGATTTTTCTTCATTATATGCAGGGATTATTGCCAAAATCCTGTTATTCATAATTATTACCCCATTTATATATGCGTGAAAACGATCAATATCTTTGTCAAAACTTATGCATTAAAAATATATAATGGTTGTGTTCTGAGAGTAATTACTTAAATAAACGATTTGGAAAAAACATGATTACAGAAAACATATTTTTTATAATGAATATAGTTGGTCTTTTGGCATTTGCAGTAGTTGGTGCATTAAAAGGAATTAAAAAAGGCTTAGATTTACTTGGAATAATAGTTCTTGGAATAATGACTGCACTTGGTGGAGGAATTACAAGGGATTTACTCGTAAATACAATTCCATATGCATTAAGATCTCCCAATGATATGGGGGTTGCATTAATCGGAGTTTGGAGTGCAATAATAATTTTTAAAATTTTTAAAGATGATGTAAGTAACAAATATGTAATCCAAATTCCTGATGCAATCGGACTTTCTGCATTTACTACAACCGGTGCAATGATTGCATATAACTTTGAAGTATCATTTTTTGGAATAATCATACTTGCAACGTTAACTGGAGTCGGCGGTGGAATAATAAGTGATATATTGTTACAAAAAACCCCTTCAGCATTAACTGAGGACTTTTACGCAAGCTGTTCCATAATTGGTGCAATTGCATTTTATCTGGCAATTTTATCAAACTTAAGCTTCGAAGCAAGTGCAGTTATTTGTAGTATCGTCGTTTTAATGATCAGAATTGTTGCAATGCTCTGCAAATGGAGCCTTCCAAAATTTTATAACGAAAAATAACTATTCTTTTTAAAATAAATTTTTTTAAAAATCAAAAAAAGAGAAATGGTTTGGTAAAATATTATTTAATTTAATGTAAATTTATTCTGGTTTTTCCATTAATTTACATTTGTTTAAGATTTGTCCAGCGCCTGCGTGAGGTTTTCTTGAAACAGCGTCAGTTGCTTTTTCTAATTCTCTAGCTTCGTCAACTAATTTTGCAGCGTATCTTATTGTTTCGTGTGCAGATGCAACGATTGGGATGTATTTTTCCATTTCTTTGGTCATGAAGCATCCTTTAACATCGATGTCAGCTACTTTTTCAGCCATTACAAATGCAGCCATAGCTTTTGCTTTTGCGTATGGGTTTGCAAAGTCCATTGCTTCAACTGCTTTTTGTTCGGTGATTACGATTTTTGGTAATGGTATTTCTTTTCCTTCTTCAACTGCAAATACCATATCATCAATAGCGTTTTGTACAACTCTTAAAGCACCGGTTCCAGCTAAAACTCTGATTACATCAGCATTGAACATTGCCATTTCAACAGGGTCTAAGAACTGTCTTCTAGCACCGATCATAGGGTCGCATTTGATTAAAACGTATCCGAGTCCTTCTTCTGCCATAGCATCTTTGTCTTTGATACCTGGTGCGTCACCAATGATAACTGCAGGGATTCCGCCAGCGCTTAAGATTTCTCTAGCTTTTTTTGGACCTGGTGCAGCAGGGTTTGGACCAATGTATACAATGAAGTCTGGTTTTACTTCTTCAACCATTTTTTTAGCAACTTCTTCTACTTGGTCAGGGTTCATTTTAGCTCCGCTACCTAAAACTCTAACGTCAATGTCGTTTCTGTCTGCTCTTTCATCCAAACAAAGATCAACTACAGGGGACATTCCTATGTTTCCGCATTTTAAAATACCTATTTTTACAACCATTATATCACCGAAAGATATTATTTCCTTTCCGTATTACCTTTGAATTCAAGGGCATATATTAATTGCTATTCGAAATCTTTATTACCCCTATTAATAACTGTAATTATAAAATTATGGTGGTAAAAAATAAAGGTATAAATAATGCCAAATACAGATATAAAACCGTGAAAAAGATTTAAGTTATTCGAAAAGAGGGGAATTTTATGGACGACTTTGAAAGAATAATCAATTCCTTAAGTGACAAAGAAATAATACTTCGAGTGGACTTGAAACAGAATATAAAAATTATTAACTTTAAAATTGGTTCAATGGACGTAAATGGGGAACTTGGAATCAGTTTCAGAAGCATAAACCCTGAAGTAAAAGCAGAAGAAATTCCTGAAAACATCATAGAAGTTGCTGAAGAAGTAAGTGAAGCTGCAGAAAAAGTCGAAGAAAAATTGAAAATATAACGTCAATTTTAAATTAAAAAGTAAATATAATCAAAATAATTTTTTTGGTTTTTTCTTTTTATCATAAAATTTTTTACCTTTTTTAAGTCTATTTTTTACCATTTTTCGATAAAGTGGGCTTCCACAGACTTCGCATTCATCATCAAGGTAATTTATTGGATACATCTTTTTACAACCTTTGCAGATTTTTTTCCAGACGAAATCGTCCTTTGACCCTGCTGCAACGATATTTTCATATTTTATTTTTAATTTTTTCGAAACATTTTGAAGTCCATAATCGTCAGTATACAAAATTCCGCCAAGGTCGATTGCAAGCGCGAGTATTTCGATGTCGTTGTTTGAAATAGTGTCTCCAGTTTCTATCGAAGTTTTCACTACATTTTCAATGGTTTCAGGTTTTGGGTTGAGTATTTTTAATTTTCCGTATTCGATTGCCAATTTTACAATATCTTCTTTTGAAACGACTTCTGAAACGATTCCGTTTGTAGTGTAGTGCTCTCCTTCTTCGATTGAGGGGTTGTATCCGTGGATAAACGCTGAAGCATCGAGTATTTTTATCATAAAATCACTTTTTAATTAATTAAATATAGTTATATCATATGGATACTTACTACTTTTACATATTTAAAAATCTCCGGTGTAAATGTGACGAGAAATGCAAATAAAAATAATATATGGAATGAAAATTGTTGGATTTTTGATTTAAATCAATTTAAGATGATTACCAATTCAATATTGAATGAAAATACTCTAGTTCTCGAAATAAACCAAACTTACGAAGTAAGCGTTTTAATGAATTATAATGTATCTCTTGAAAACGGAATTTTAACTTTCAAAGATTTTGTAAATGACAATTCTGAGTCTGCACAGGTGCTTACAGGTTCATTAAAGACAGGAATATTGAATAAAATGTCTCAAAGCATTTCAGAAGGACTTTTGAATAAAACAACAAACCGGAGAACTTATTATATTACAGAACCAACGCCTTTAATCGGGCACACCGCATTTGGGCTGATTGATAGGGGTACAAATGTAATTCAGGTAAGGGGGCTTAGCGGATGTAATATTAACTGCCCTTTTTGTTCTGTTGATGAAGGAATTCACTCAAAATCCCGAAAAAACGACTATTACGTTGATATGGATTATTTAGTTTCCGAATACGAAAAAATTGCAGATTTTAAAGGCTATAAAAAGCTTGAAGCACACCTAGATGGACAGGGGGAGCCTTCATTGTATTATCCACTTCCAGATTTAGTTCAAAATTTAAACGAGATAAACTATAAAAACAAAGGAATAGTTTCAATTCAGACAAACGGAGTTAATTTAACTGAAAAGCTGATCGATGACTTGGAAGGGGCAGGACTTCACAGAATTAATCTTTCAATTAATGCAATCGATGAAAAGTTCTCAAAAGGGCTCTCAGGAAGCAAAAAATACGATATCGAAAAAATTTTAGAAATTGCGAAGTACATAAAAAATTCCAAAATTCATCTTTTGATTGCACCACTTCTACTTCCACATTACAATGACGAAGAATTTAAAAAAGTGCTCGATTTTGCAGTTGAATTGGATCAAAAAACACCACAAACTACGATAAACCCCATAACAAACAAGAAAAATCCGATTGTCGGCCCGCAGTTATGTTTAACTTACCAGTTTGGAAGAAAAATTCCAAAAATGAGAGTTTGGGATTTTCCAAAGTTTTACAATCTTTTGGATGTTTATCATAAAGAATATCTTAAAGATGGAATAAACTTGGATTTAGAGGTTCCTTTACACGGATTTTTCGGAAGTCACAGCCGGAAAAGGTTGCCATGTCCTTTTAAATTGAACGAAACGATTTCAGTAACCCTTTTAATGGATGGACGGGTTAATGGGGAAGTTATCGGTGCATCAAAAAACAGAGTAATCCAGATAATCGATTATAAACATGAAGTTAATAAATTGATTGGAAAACGTGTTAAAGTAAAAGTGCTCCGTGTAAAAGACAACGTGATTGTTGGATCAATGGTAAAATAATTAACTTTTTATTTGGGTTAAAATAATTTTGATATATATTATTTCAAAGGGGATAACATGAAAGTCGTAATTCTTGCAGGTGGAAGTGGAACTAGGCTATGGCCAATGAGTAGGGAATATTTTCCAAAGCAATTCATAAAATTAAAACAGCTTGGAGAATCGCTTTTCCAAAAAACTTTTGAAAGAAGTTTAAATCTGGCAAAACCTGACGACGTATTAATAGTTACAAACGAAAAACATAAATTTTTAGTTTTAATGCAAATAGAAGAATTAGGGATCAATTTTAATGAAAATAATGTACTTATAGAACCTAATGGAAAGAATACGCTTCCTGCAATATATTATGCTGTAAAAAGTGCCGGAAATAACGAGGATGTTCTTGTACTCCCCTCTGATCATTTAATTGGAAACGAAGAAATTTTTGTAGATACCGTAAATAAATCAAAAGGTCTGGCAAAAAATAATCTTGTAACGTATGGCATAGTTCCAAAAACTCCCCACACGGGCTATGGATATATAATGCCTGGAGAAAGTTTTGAAATCGGTAACAAAGCACTGGAATTTAAAGAAAAACCCGACGAAAAAACAGCAAAAGAGTATATTAAAAAAGGATATCTTTGGAATAGCGGAATGTTTTTATTTAATTCGGATTTATTCGTAGAAGAAGTTAAAAAATACTCTAACGACATATATACTGCGTTTGAATCTGAAGATATTGATGAAATTTATGAAAATGTTCTTGATATTTCAATAGATTATGGTTTAATGGAAAAATCTAAAAATGTTGCAGTAGTTCCTTTAAATGTTTCATGGAGCGATCTTGGAAGTTTTGATGCAATTTACGATGAGTTTGAAAAAGACGAGTCTGGAAATATTATTGAAAAGTCAAACATAGCAATCAATTCAAAAAATAATTTGGTTTATTCTCCAACTGGAAAAATGGTTGCACTTTCAGATATTGATGATTGTATCGTGGTTGATACCAAAGATGCACTAATGATCTGCAAAAAAGGAAGTTCTCAAAGTGTTAAGAATATAGTATCCAAATTAAAATCTATGGAAGATGAAAGAACGCAATTTCACCAGACTGTTTATCGACCATGGGGTTCATATACGGTTTTAGAGGAAGGATTTTTTTATAAAATAAAAAGAATAACTGTAAATCCTAAAAAAAGACTCAGTAGCCAGTTACATCATCACAGGAGTGAACACTGGGTGGTTGTAAAAGGAATGGCAAAAGTGACGGTTGAAAATGAAGAGTATTTTGTTAGCAATGGTGAAAGCACTTTTGTAAACGGTGGGTTCAAACACAGACTTGAAAATCCCGGGATGGTGCCTTTAGAAGTCATTGAAATTCAAATCGGAGAATACTTGGAAGAAGATGATATTATTCGATTTGATGATGAATGGGGTAGAAAATAGAGCAACTCTCAGGAACCCTGTATTCATCATTTCTTTAATTTGCAACTAATATAACAAATTAAAGTCAGCAGGGATGACAATCATCATCGAGTCTTTTATATATTATATTAATATATAATTAAATATTCATTTCATCCAATATATTAAACGGTATTTAGTATATAAAGGGGTGGTTTTTTTGGCTGTACTTTTGCAAGTATATTGTACTGATGATAGTGAACGTAAAAAGTATCAAGAGATGGCAAAAGACAAGGGTTTCTCAAGTGTCGGCTCTTATGCAAAATTTTGTATGAATATGGTTGATAAAATTTATGAAAAAGGTAACGAAAGTACCGATACAAAATTGGATAAAATAATATCGCTTTTGGAAAATGTTCAATTCACTTCAAATGAATCAAACGATAAGGTTACAACTGCTTTACAAGATTTGTCTGATTATTTAGTTTCTATTTATACAGATACTGAAATTCAAGATATGTATGTTAAAATTAAGGATTATTTAAGAAGTAAGGATGAAGATATCTGGACTGCTTGGGATGAAATTCTCGTTGTATTGAATTATTCAAATGATGATCGTAAAATAAATCTTTTTAAGTATATTTTAGCAAATCATAGGGAATTTGGGGCTACTGTGGAGCAAAGGGTGGAAGAAGGTAAAGTATATTTCAGACTTAGGGATTTAATGTTACCAATGGGCGAAGACTATGAAATAATTACTAGAAATTAAGTGATATCATGGATGAATCTTCAGAAAAACTCGTTGAAAAATTTTTAAAATTTCATTCGGGCCATAGTCAAAATACCGTAAAGTACTATAAATCCGGTCTAAAAGCATTTATGCGGTATTTTGATGAAAATAAAACCTGGGAAAATATCACAATAGAAGATGCAATAAACTTCTATAATGGATATAACAAGACCGGAGACGGAAGAGCCGTAAATAAAAACACTAAAATCAAAAGATTAAATGATGTTAATCGATTTTATGAATGGGCGGTGGAACACCAGTTTTTATTTAAAAATCCAGTGAAAACCTTTGTAAAAACTCTCAAGTTTGAAAAAAAGGAAAGAATAAATTTAAGTGAAAAACAAGTGGCAACTGTGTTAGCAAAAGTAATGAACTATGATTATTACGTTTACACGTTGTTTCTTTTAAAAACTGGTGTTAGGATATCAGAATTTCAAAATATACTTTTTAATGACGTGGATTTAGAAGACCGATCAATATATATTCGAGATGGAAAAGGCGGTAAAGATAGATATGTATTTATCGATAACGAGCTTTTAAATCATCTTAAAAAGTATATTGCATACCGAGAAAATTTAAATTTAAAAACAAACTGCTTTTTTGTAACTGAACAGGGTAAAAAGGTTACAAATTACGCAATTGATAAATTTAGAGAATATTTAAAAGAAGTTACTAAGGATAAAATTCCTTTTGACGTTACCCCTCACGTTTTCAGGCATACTTTTGGAACGTTAGCCTGTGAAGATGAAATGAATTTGATTGTTTTATCAAAAATAATGGGTCATTCAAATTTAAACACTACTTCCGGGTACGTTCATTCAAACAAGGAATCAAGAAAAAAAGAGTATTTACGAGTTATGAATAATAAGAAATGATTAGCAGTTTAAAATTAAATACTAATAAACTATTTTTCTATTTTTTAATATATCGGTTTTACTATTGGGTACTCCACTTAAGTTAATAACTTTTATTTTCAGCTACCTACATAAAAACAATATATATCTCAATAAATAGACGGATCAAAGAAACTTAATTAACAGTTAATTAAGTATATTCCCCAATCCATATGTTAGGTGTATAATTTTGAAAATAAGTTTTAAAAAAATTGGTACAAAAATACTTGTATTCATGATACTTTGTGCAGTAATCCCACTTATGATTGTTGGAGGGGTTTCAACAAACAAAATATCAAATGAAATGAAAATACAAGGTGAAAACAGCGTAGATTTTAATTTAAAAATACTTGAAGAAACGATAAACAATGTAATGTCAGAGTTTGAAACTAATGCGGATTATACTGCTAATTTAGATATAGTTTCAGATGCAGTTTCAAATAACGACGATGAAATATTATTTAATTTTGCAGAAAATATGAAAGAATCCTCAGAAGTGGATTTAATTGCATTTACTGATGAATATGGAAATATCATATCATCAAGTGATAACGTTCAAACTAATTTAAAACCTGTATTATCAAAATTACTTGGAAATGGAGTTCAAAGTTCATTTTTGATAATTTCTGGAGCTGAGGCTTCAAAATACAGCGATTATAAGGTAGATAATGCAAACGATGCTCTTGCAATATGTGCAGTTGCTCCAGTTTACAATTCTGGAAAACTTGTGGGAAGTGTAGCACTTGTAGATATCGTAAACAAAGATGATTACTGGGTAGACCGAGTTAAACAGGTTACTGGAAATGAAGCTACAATATTCCTTAAAAATGTCAGAATTTCTACAACTGTTCAAACTAATGGAAGAGATGCAACTGGGACTACTGCATCACAAGAAGTTTATAATAAAGCTTTAAATCACCAAGAACACGTTGGAACTGCAACTGTTTTAGGCCAGTCATACATTACAAAATACTCTCCAATAGAAGATATGGATGGAAATGTAGTGGGTATGATTTTTGTAGGGACTCCAGAAGGTCCATTTTTAGCAGTTATTAATGGAATTAGAAATCAGATTATAATCGTAGCACTTTTAGGTTTATTGCTTTCGATTTTGATTGCAATGTACACTGGAAGAAAAATTACAAAACCAATAGAAGAACTCAAAAAAGGAACTTCTGAATTTGGAAATGGTAACTATGATTACAAAACCTCTGTTAAAACTGGCGATGAATTACAAGAACTTTCAGATTCATTCAATGGAATGGCTGGCAATATTAAGAATTTAATGAAAACTATGGATATGGATAAAGTTGAACTTGCAAATCTCCTTAATAACGTAACCAATGTAATGAACAATGTTGCAAAAGGGGACTTTACAGCAAGGGCTGATGAAAATACTGAAAATAACACCCTTCAAAAAGCAATCAACACTGCAGTTGCAAATGTTGCACAGTTGATTAAAGACCTGAGAGAAGAAGTTGACTTATTAACAAGTCAGGTTCAAAAAGTTGAAGACGAACTTAAAAGTGCAGAAGAAACCGCAACGCAAGTTACAGAAGCTGCAAATCAGGTTGCAGAAGCTTCGAGTGATCAATCTGCAAAATTACAAGAAGCGTCAGACCAACTTGAAAATACATATGGTGTTGCAAAAGAAGTTTATGGTGCAGCAGAAGAAACAGTCAAAGCTGCCGAAGAAATCGGCGAAAACTCTGAAAATGGAGTTAAAAAAGTTGAAAACGCAATTACAAGAATGCAGTCAATAACCAATGTTATTGATGAATTAGGAAAAGCAATTCAAATGCTTGGTGATGACGGTAAAAAAATTAACGACGTTACCGGATTAATTAAAGATATTGCAGAACAGACTGGACTTTTGGCATTGAATGCTTCAATTGAAGCTGCACGTGCTGGAGATGCTGGAAAAGGATTTGCAGTTGTTGCAAGTGAAATTAAAGCACTTGCAGAAGAAATTAAAAAATCCGTTGAAGACATTAACCATACAATTGACGGCGTAAATCGAAGAATTGAAGATACAATGGATCTTGGATTAAAAGGAAAAGATGAAGTCGATAAAGGAGTAATTGCAATCGATGAAGTAAACGATGCACTTTTAAGAATTAAAGGAAGTGTTAACGATGCTGCAATCAAAATAAATGATATTAAAAAGGGTGCACAGAGTGCTACGGATAATACCGAAGGCGCTTTAAAGAATGCACAGGATATTGCTGCACTTTCAGAAGAGTTTACTGCAACTGCAGAAGAAGTTACTGCTTCAACTGAAGAACTGAATTCAATTATTGAAGAAATCAGAGGAATTGCAGAAGAAGTTACTCAAGTCGCAGAACGAGTAACTAAAAAATCAAGTCAGTTTAAAATTTAATTTCTTTTTCTTTATTTTTCAAGAGGTATAAAATGGAGTGCGATCTTGATTTTGAATCTTCCCCATATAATTCACTGTGTTCAAAAACCATTTCAACGTCTTCTGAAATTTTACGGTATTTTACAACATACTGTGAAGGTAAAAAGAAAGGATTTGATAAATTAAATCCGAGAGACTATATGAAACTTTTACTATCTACCGTCGTAGTATTGAATGTATTACGGGATGAAATAAAGGAACTAACTCTGAATTTAGAACAGAAACTGGCCCTTGATGTGTTTAAAAAATATGCTTACAAAGAACTTATGGGCGATTATGAAAAAAACTATTTAAAATTCTCATTGTGGCGAAAAAACGACATTTTAAGATATTCCATCGATAAATACAACATACACCTTGAAGATAAAAATAAAAACTGGAAAAAAATATACGCAATTCCCGTTCCAAATTACACCCATATGAACACCATTGGAGCAGTTATTTTAAGAGTTGCTAATAAATTGGGTGTATTTGATTTCTAAATTTATATTTTAGAAATAAATTCTATTTTTTTGAGTATATCATTCTAGATAATACTCCATATGTCAAAATAACCTTTAAAAACTCTTTAAATTCCGAAAAACTTATATATTACTAATATATATTAAAAATAGTTCCGTTAACTGGGTATTTAAATGACACCTACTGAAGTTTAAATAACACCTACTGAAGTTTAAATAACACCTACTGAAGTTTAAATAACACCTACTGAAGTTTAAATAACACCTACTGAAGTTTAAATGACACCTATTGAATTATTGTGGAAAAGTTCTGGAAAAAATGAATATTCAACCCCAATTGAATTAACGGAACACCTTTTCCAGAACATTATTTTAATGAGTTTTATTGATTTTTTAATATTGTTATTTTAACACTAATCGAAAAAATAGAAATAAAAAAACTATATTTATAAGTTATGTTTCCGGTTAAATTGCTATTATTTATATATGATTCAAGTTTTATATCATAATGTTTTTATGTTCCCAATGATCCAAACGATAATGAATTTTATAAATATGACTAGTGACATTTTTCACCCTCTCCAAGTGAAATTAAAAAAACTCATCTGGTTTATATTGGGCCATAAAAACACTTTTTTTACAATGATTATAAATTAAAAAGAGATTTTTTAAAATGTATATTAAAAAACTTAAATTATTGGTGGCCAATCTGATTTATTGATATTTTTGTTCTGACTGTAAAGACCGTCTAATTTATTTTCAAAATCTTCTGAAATTTTTCTAATTAAAAATTTAAAATTTTCAAATTCTTCAGGGCTTAAAAGTTCTTTTATTTCCTTTACCGTTACATTATGCATTTCTTCATTCCATAGAAATAAATAATTTCCTTTTTTTGTTAATTCAACCCTCACTTCCCTCTTATCCCCTTCTGATTTTATTCTTTTAACATAGCCTTTTTTTTCTAATTTTTTAGTCATATTCGTAATTGCAGTACTTGTATGGTGCAATTTTTCTGCAATTTCGGAAATTTTAGGGTTTTCCATGTAATACACTGTTTCAAGATAAATTTTATCACTCATGCTGATTTCCAAAAATTCTTTTTTTGGAATGTCCTGGTAAAGGTAGTCTCTTGAAACTGCATACATATATTCCCATATCTTACAAGTATCATTTACCAATTCCATAGTTTAAACCTACAATAAATATCACATATATTTTTCAATATATCTTGATCAATATATGCTGTTTTTATAAAGTACTTTTGAATTGCTATTTTGACATGACAAAATATTCTTTCTTATTTCAAGTTCAGGCATTTGTTTTCCCCTTTCGGATAGTGGTTAATCAATCAAGATTATAAAATAATAAAAGTTAAGATACAGGTATTTATTAAAAATCGTATATATAATATGAAGGATTAATTTCCAATTTAATGTTAAATCGAAGATTAATTGTTAGCATATATGAAGGGGATTAATATGAAATGCCGTTCTGGAACATACGTGGCTTTTAATGGCTGTGGTACAACGAATCCAACTGAAATCGATAGAAAATACTTTCAAATTTTAAAAGAATGGAATAATTCAGAAGATATGGTTTAAAATTAAATATATGTCCTGAAAATGTTGAAAAACAAAATATTTCTGATGAAACACGTAAGGCAAGAGCTTTTGAAAGAATTCAGAAGTCTAAAAACATGCTCGTAATTATCTCTGATGTATACAATAGGGATAGAAAATTACTGCCGTTTGAACTGGAAAAGGCTGTCGGCATAAATAAAATGCCTGTAATTATGGCATATGTTGGCGGATATGGTGAAAACCCTTTAAAAAAGAGCGATTTGTGGCCAAAACTGTTAAAATTCAGGATTGATTCAAAATCCATAAAAACAATTCATGTACCTTTTGAAATTGAACGGATAAAAAAAGCTATCGAAACGTACGATATAGACAACATGCCTGAAGATTATATTACGCTCATGTAATATTTTTATTTTAAATCTATTACATTTTTCAATCAATTTAAAAAGAGTAATTTAAATTTGGGGAGAATTTTTATTTTACATTAAATGAAATTACTGGATCATTTAATGCATCTTCAGGGGTTTTCGCAGGATGGGAACTAAATTTTCTACCATCTGGAAGTTTTAAAAGTGCATAATATTCCCCTGTTTTTAAGTATCTTTCAATTGTTATTTTTGCAGGTTTTTCGCCTTCTTTAAAGTAAACTCGATACTTTTTTATCAGTTCGTATGTATCATATTTTGAAAGATCAACCATATTTACCACCCCTCGTTCTATGATATAACTCTTTTTTCAAAAGTATTTATTATTTTCAGTTTTTTGTTAAAATTAACCATTATATCCAGTTTAAATCGCTAAAATAATATATTAATCCATTTAAAAATAATGAAACATTATTTATTCATTTCAATCAATTAAAAAGAGTAATTTAAAATTTAAGGGAAATACGTTAAAATTATTTTTTACAAATCTCAAATTCTTTTATTTCGAATTTATCACACAGTATTACTATTATATAGAATACTAATGCAAATGAAATCAACTTATCCAAGAAATTTGAGAAAAATCCTGTTATGTAAACAGCAGTAAACAGGTTGAACCCAAGTTCCAATAGATGTTTTGTTAATATATCAACTGATTCACCAGTAATTCCTGAAAATACAATGTAACTTATAGTATTTCCAACCAGTGAAGCCATTAGCGAAATAACAACTGATGCCGAAAGAACTGTTTTTAAATTAAACGGATATTTATCAAATATGTAACCAGTAATTAGTCCAATTAATCCATTTACGATTGCAAAATGAAAATAAACAGGACCCATGATTATCCCTAAACTAAAATGTGTTGCAAGGCCCACAACTGCCCCAATTATTGGCCCCATTAAAATTGCAGCAAGAATAGTTCCAACACTATCTAAATAAGCAGGCAATTTTAAAAGAAGTACCAAATGTGCCCCCACAAGGTTAATTCCAATCGAAAGAAGTATCAAATACCTGTAAAGTACTTTCTTGTAAGTTTCACGTTCAATTTTGAGATCATTTAATTTATCGTCCAAAATATCTCCTCATTTAAACTAAAAATCATATCGGGCATTTTTATATTCTTTTAAATCCTATTCTGCCCCATTATTTTAATTTCGAATGAATACTCCTCTGTTAAAAATCGTATAAATAATTTAAAGGTTTAATCGTGGAGTTTATCAAAAATTTGAAAAAAGAGTAATTTTTAAAATTTAAAGTTTAAAAGAATTTATTACGTATATATATAATTTCATTTAATTTATACCGTAAACTTTATAGTATAATCTGTAAAATAGTATAATTAATTCTTAATTTTTAGGATGTGGTAAAATGGAAGGGAACGGAGATAAAATGGAGATTAAAAAATCCCCAGATTTTACTGAAAAATTCTCTCCTGCGATATTAGTTTGTCCATTCAATAAAAGCATGCTTATGATGGATGTTTTAAGAAATAATCTTAAAATAATAAATGATGAAAAAAACGGTTTAATTAATAGGGAAAATAATTGGGAATCATCCCTTAGAATATATTTTACAGTAGAAACTGCTAGAGCAATGCTACAAGACTTAGATAAATATTTAAAAGAAATAGACGAAAAAGTTGAAGAATTTCCTAAAAAAATTGAATAACGAGGGCGATATTCATGCTCCCAAACGCAAGATCTGCAATATTGGACTATGTAAATGAGCATAGTTTAGAATTTGGTGGGGCTTTGACACTTGTTGGATATTCTGAATTTGAATACTTCAAGCCATTCATTCCAAACCCTACTTGCGGACCCCAAAATTTTGATTTACCATCGTATTTGATGAATACCAACACCCCATTTAAAGCAATGGACAAAATATTTAGGAAAGACAGTAGTAAATTAAATATATTCTTTGATGATTCAGATGAATTTTTGGGAATTTCAAATGAATTGCAAGAATTATCTAAAAAAATTTCAGAATACATCATACCCAAAGTTCAAAATGGACTTGAAGTTAATATTACGGAATGTTTACACGATTGGAATGAAGAATGGAATATCGTAAACGTCATATTACGCACTAAAAATAAAGTAGACCCTGTTAAAAAAATAAACTTTTTAGATGGGTTATATGATGAAATATATGAAAGATTTCCAGACTCATCATTTAATGTAAAAGTATCAATCAAATACGAATAGGGATAACTTGTTTAAATCTGTTAAAATGGATATTGGGGAATTCAAAGAAGTTGCAGATGCATTATATAAAAGTTGCAACTCGGAATTTAGGGAAGGAATATGTAGGACTGCTATAGGCAGATACTACTATTATACTTTTTTGAACATCAGGGAACTTATCAAATCTGAAGATTCCCTTAATGCATCTGGATTAAAGGGATCGTATGCACACAGCAATGTTAAAACATATTTAAAAAGTTTTTCAGAGGAAATTGGAAATAAAAAATTTGGGAAAGTAGTTAACTATATGATAGATTTACATGATCTTAGGAAAGAAGCAGATTACGAGTTAAAAACAGTACCTATTGATAGCTTGATCGAAGCTAAAAAATTAACCGAGAATATACAGTACGAGTTAAATACACTAAAATATTGTAACAATTCTGGATTTAAGGACATTTTAAATTATTTGAAAGCACAGGATAAGTTAAACGATATTAAACTTAAAGAAAATGTCCGTTATTGTAAAAAAGACTCTCAAAAAAAATGTCCTTGCACGGAAACGGAAGTAAGTTCTACGTGAGGGTCAATCGATCAGAACTTAAAAACAAAATTAATATTTACCCCAATTACTTTTTTACATGTAAATTTTCAATATTTCCTTAATCAAACATATTATCTTAAAATTTTGAAAACGTCTTGAGATTCGGTAATTTCATAATCTTCCAAAGCACTCGGATAAACTGAATTATATTTTATTTCTTTTAGTGGCATTATAAACATTTGTTCTGGATCATCTGGAGTTCCACCCAATCCCATTGCAATAAATACAGGAATATTATTTTCTGTTTCATATTCTCGATATCTATCAGCTTGATCTTTATATTTAGCCCATTTAAAAGCCCCTTTGAATAAATTACTCCTGTATTTACATTCAACACTAAAAATAACATTTGTTTTTTTATCTCTAAATTTTAAATCTGGGTTCAAATCACTTTCAACAAATCTACCATTTGCAGAATTTGGGTTATGTGTCATTTCAAGTAAATCAAACTCATTTTCTGGAAAAATATCTAAACAGTATAACTCAAAAGCCTTGCCTTTTTTAAAAGCTTCTTTTTTAGTTATTTTTTTAGTTTTCTTTGTTTTTTCAGATTTTTTAGGTATTGGATCATCTGAAAATTCAATAGAGACCCATTTAATAGATTTGAACATTAATTTACCCCCGTAAAATTAATGGATATCCAATATTCAATCAAAATAAACTTTAATTTCGATAAAAACAAAATTAACATCAATTTTACTATTTTTGAAAACTGTTGTTACTCATGAAATTATTATTTACGTTTATATTTCCAATATTTTGGTTATTGTTACCGATAATGTAGGTTGTTAAATTATCTAACTTTTTTTTATCACGATTTTCAAGAGCTTTTTCAACTTCAAAAAGACTCATTACGGTTTTGCCGTGTTCTGTTAAGTAATAATAAGTTTTTATTAATCCTTCGTCTCCATCGGTTTCATCTTTCCGTTTATCGACTAGTTCATGTTCCATTAATAATAATAAAAGACTTGAAAGGGTCCCTTTATTTATTTTCAAACTTTTTTGAATCATGCTATAATGTACTTCACCTGATTCATTCAAAAAAGTCATAATTTCCCTAACATGCTTTTTTGAGAGTAGATTTATCAGCATAAGACTTCACATTGTCATTTTTTACTCATAAATATTTGTAGAATTCCGTATATTAAGAGAATACTATTTTTTTCAATATGTATGGTTTAATTAAGTAGTATGTAAAAATACAGAAAGATTTTTATAGATGGATATCCACAGATTAGTATGTGAAAAGACAGACTACTAATAAAAAATATACGTCTGTATTCACAAAACATGCCCCCCACCCCTCATTTAAAATCCATATCAAAAGAGGCGATAATGAAAGAAAAAACAATCATAAAACAGGTAAAACCCTCCGGAAACACCGGACATGTAACTTTACCTAAAAAACTAATCGGAAAGAAAGTAAAAATCACGATAAAAGAAGGTGAAAACAAGGATGATTAAATGTATCCCGAACTTCCAAAGACCTCAAAAATAAAGGAATACACTGTCGTCATGAGACAGCAGACTAAAAACTGCAAAATAGCGGTTTATGATTCCAAATTTAACAAATTATCGAATAATTACATTTTAAAAAATCAATTTCTCGTAAAAGATGATTCAAAGAAAATATACGAACTAAAAACAAAATCAAACGGTCTCAAAGAAGGAGATAGAATACAGGTCTACTTCGAAAATGGAGACTACCATATAAAAAAGGTGAATGGCAATGTCTGAAAAACATGAAACAGTAACTGAAAGATGGTTTAACTACGATACAGGTTTTCAAACTGGAAAAATCCACGTTTCAAGAGGTCAGGTAAAAACTGATAAAGTAGACGAAAAAACTGGACAGCCCATTTACGAAACGGATTTTGATAAAAAAGGTACAGTAAGGCTTTTTACACAAAATGTAAACAACGGAGTTAAACAGGACAAAAACAAACAGTTTAACGTTCAATTGTCTGTTTCAGTGGTTATGGATATTGTAAAAGCTTACAATGAAGGTAACGGATTTAAAGAAATGCTTGACGATTTGTACGCAAAAGATAAGATTTCAGAACTTTATTCAATGAAAAACAATGGGCTGTCTCCAAATACTATTTTAGCAGCAGCAAGGGATTACGGAATTGCGAAAGAAGTAGCTGAAAAAATTATCGGTGGTTAATGTGCAAGTAATGAACCTTGATAAATTTGACCTTCCCGATAGGCTTAATTTCGGACAGTCAAGAGTCGTTTTTTACCCTGCAAAAGCTGTAACAAAAGGTAAAGATGGAGTTGTAACGTCTTGTGTTACTGACCCTGAAAACTGTGGTTACGTTGTACTTTCAAGTCATGCAGATTGTACTTCAAAAGAACAGGCTAAGTCAATTAAAATGACTTACAGGGATTTTGCGAGACTTCTTGCAACTGTTACGAAAAGTGAAGACTTGAAAAACAAGATTTTGAAACGAGCTGAAAACGAAGCAGTTTTAGAGATTGAACGAATGAACGCTATGAACCATTCTAAAGCTACAATGCTTAGTGCAGGAAAAGACTTGGGACTTACTGAAGAAGATGTTTTGTTAATCATCAAGAGTGATTAAATGATAACTCTTGAAAATATTCCTCCTGCAACTGTTCAATATGATGAGGATGTTTCAAGACGAATTGTACTCGATAGGGTTGTATTTACTGTATATTGCCCGTTTCTCTTTAAATATATCGGTAAATCCCACAATAAACAGGCATTTCACGAATGGAAAGAGAAATTTCCAAAAAATATTGTAAGGGTCTTTGATTACAGTAACAAGAACTCGATGGGAATAAAATTTCCAACTGAACGGTGGAGTTCTGACCCGATAGAGTCGCAAGAGGGGGAAGTGATTTCAGATTTAACACTTTCTTTTACTGCACCATACGTGGGTTATGCTTACTGTAATTTTAACAGGCTCTACATGAAACAGAAGGGAATAAACCCCTATGAAGACACATACAAGTTTACAAACGTTCTTCCGATTTATCTAAACGATGAAAAAGAGCTTTTAAACGAAATGTGTGTTACTTTCTCAGACCACGTGCAAGAGCTTAAGTTTATTTATTCAGAATATCTGAAGAAAATTTTTGATTTGGATATTGAAGAACTTGCAAGGGATTTAGAGTTACAGGAGACCGATTACACTTCACTGGTTGAAGTTTCAGTAAAACAGGCTGAGGTCGATGTCGAATTTTTAGGCTGCGACCAGGTTCAATTTGAATATATTGCTGAAACAAGAAAATCAAACTATATGTTGAGGTGTGGAGACTGGACTCAGACAGAATATTACAGTAAAAACTTAAAATCGATTCCGATTCAATTTAAACGTTATCAAAAGGGTGCAGGGATTAACAGACACGAGTTTACTTGGTCGAAAGATGCTTCAAGAAACTGGTTGAAATTTGAAGACCCGGAACTTCTTTATGAAAGCATTTTGCTTGGGATTTCTGAGTCTTATTTAAAATATGGGTTCCAGTTTGAAGGTATTAGACCTATAAAACTTGATGGGGAGAGTTTGCTTCAAGAGTTCGCTGAATGGTGGAAATTGTCTCTTGATATCACTAAAACTATTATTTATGGCGGTGCTACTGTCGTAAAATTTGATAGAACTACTAAAAACCTTAGAGAAAAGCTTCAAAGAAATAATTTGATTGTTAAATTGGAGTCTGATTTCGGTCAAAAAAGGGGAATTTACCGTTTTAGTGATGCAGTAGAAAGGATTAGACAGGCTTTAAATGGTATATACCGATGTCCTGAATGTAATTCTTTAATGGATTATGATTATGAAGAATTTGCCCACGTCTGTAAACGTTGTAATCACCGTATAAGCTATTCATTTGAACGCTGTTCGCATGATACCGAATTTGTTAAGTTTGAAACTATCGAGCCGATTGAAGATGATGAAGAAGTGAAAAAATGAGTGTCTTTGAAGTTTTAAAAGATTTTGGAATTACAGAATTAAGACCGCCACAAAAGAAAGTTTTAGATAACGGACTTTTAGACAAAACTAAAAATTTCCTCGTATGTATTCCAACAGCAAGTGGAAAAACCTTAATCGGTGAAATGGCTTTCATAAATAACCTTTTAAATGAAAACAAAGAACCAACCGGAAAAAAGGCAATATTCATTGTTCCACTAAAAGCTTTAGCTACTGAAAAGTTCGAAGAATTCAAGGAAAAATACGAGAAATATGGTCTTAAAATAGGTATTTCAATTGGCGATTTTGATTCAAAAGAAGACCTCAATAAGTACGATTTAATCATAACAACTTCAGAAAAACTCGACTCATTAATCAGGCATAAAATAGACTGGCTAAAAGACGTTTCATGTGTGGTAGTAGACGAAATTCATTTAATCGGAGACGGTGAAAGGGGGGCTACTTTAGAAGTGGTTTTAACAATTCTAAAGACGTTAAATTTACAAATTATTGGACTCTCGGCAACTGTTGGAAATCCCGGAGAACTCGCAGACTGGTTAAATGCTAAATTAATTATTGACACTTGGAGACCTATTGAGCTTAGAAAAGCTACTTTCTTTGAAAATGTAATTGAATACACAAATTCAGAAGAAAAGAAGGTTGAAAATGAACATAAAAACCCATTAAATAATTTAGTTATCGATACGGCAAAAGAAGAAGGCTCTTGTTTAATCTTTTGTTCTTCAAAAAGAAACGCAGTCGGGGAAGCTAAAAAGCACGATGTAAGGAAGTATTTACACCCCTTAGAAATTGAAAAACTAAACGAAGTTGCAGAAGACCTTCTTGAATCAGACTCAGAGGGAAAAACTGTTAAAACTCTTTCCGACTGCGTTAGAAAAGGAATTGCCTTTCACCATGCAGGACTCACGACAAAACAGAGAAAAATTGTTGAAACTGCATACAAAAATCGAATTGTAAAAGTTATTTGCTGTACTCCAACACTCTCAGCAGGGTTAAACCTTCCTTGTAGAAGGGCAATAATCCGAGACGTTAAGAGATTTTCTGAAAAAGGAATGAAATTTATTCCGGTTATGGAAATTCAGCAGTGCATTGGTAGAGCAGGAAGACCCGGGCTTGACCCTTATGGTGAGGGAATAATTGTTCTGAAGAAAAAAGGCGATATTACTGAAGCTTTGAATCTTTTAAACGGAGACCCTGAACACATCTATTCAGGAATTGCCAACTATAAAAGTTTAGAAAAGCACGTTTTAGGTTTGATTGCGTCTGATATTACAAGAACCAAGACAGAATTATTCAAATTCTTAAAAAATACGTTCTATGCGTACCAGTACGATGATTTTCAAAAAATTAAAAGAACTGTTGAAGAAATCCTGTTTGACTTTAAAAATGCTAAATTGTTAAGACCTGAAAATGAAATCCTTGAAGTTACGGCTTTAGGTTGTAGGGTATCTGAACTCTATATCTCGCCAAGTTCCGCAATACACATTTTAAACGGTTTGGCAGGACTTGAAGACTATTCGTTTGAAGACCATATATTATTGACTCTCTCAGGAACTCACGAAATGAAACCAAAATTGAGAATGCCTGATAATGATTCAGATATTAGAAATGAGCTTGAATCTTTAGGTTATGAGTCAGATGATGAATTGATTGATGATTTCTTCTATTCAAGACTGTTTAAAGCTTGGATTTCTGAAAAATCAGACGAAGAAATCCACGAACATTACGCAGTAGAACCGGGAATTTTACGATACAAATTAGAGCAAATGAACTGGATGATGTATTCAGCTAAAGAGCTTCTTAGAATTTCGGGAAACCTAAAAGATTACTGGAATGAGTTTTCAAATATCGATGTCCGGCTTAAATATGGGGCTTCTGAAGAACTTGTTGAACTTTTGAAAATAAAAGGAATTGGTCGAGTAAAAGCAAGAAAACTCTATGATGTTGGTTTGAAATCAAGGGAAGACATAAAGAAGAATCCTTATCAATTAGCCGCTCAACTGGGCAATAAAACCGCTGCAAAGGTACTAAAAATTCTTAAAGTTCCTTACGATGTGAATGTTTTTGAACAGAAAAAAGGGCAACAGACTTTAATCTTGTAAAATGGTGGTGAAATGGATACAATCCAAGAAATTATAAAATGGAGTGAAGAACACGGAAAGGAAGTTGGCAGGAGAGCAAGAGAAGGCTGTGAAATTTCTCAAAGAATTATCCAGTTTTATGATTGGTATAGAAAATCTGCGGATAACTGTACTTTTGTTCTGCTTGATAACGCCGTACAAGATTATATCTCAAAATATTTGGTGTAAATGTGACTGAAAATACAGAAATACACGTAACATATGTTCGAAATTTTGTAGTTTTGCGAAAAGACGAAAAAAAAGTTTGTGATGAGTTAAACGAGATTATTAAAAAATATTCGGTGAAAAATGGCTAAAAATTTCAGAAAAAGGAAAATTGACAGAAAAAAGTTTCCTGTAACTGATAGGGAACTTCAGAGAATTATCTACCAACTAAAAAATCGAAAAGAAATTAATCAAAATGTAATGGCTGTTGTGAATAGAGACGGTAAATGGCTTTGTATTCATGCAAATGATGAAGAAAAGACCGTAATATACCACAATGCAATGATAATGAGCGATAGATTTAGAATTGAAGTTTAAAAATATTTTAAAAAAAGTTATAAAATTCCAGAGTTCTGCCCCGATCTGCGAAATTAGGGCAGAATTGACACGGTAATTTGAAAGGGTGGTATCTGATATGAGGTAATAATCTGTCTGTTTCGGTTTATTTGATACATTAAATGGCACAAATTTAGTGTATCGGCTTTGAGCATGTAAATTGAGGTCATACAGTCCTGAAATCCAGATTGAATATATAATCTCTGCTTCATCTGGAACTTCAGGACCTAATAAAAAGTAATTTTCGAACTATATAAATGATTTGTGTAGGTTTTTATGCCTTTAATCGGGCATATCGACTAGATTGGATTTAAATTTTAAAAAATTTGAAAAACGTATTAAAAAAAGTTAAGGATTGGAACAATTCAAAAATCCCCAGAAATTGAACTGTTCCACGACGTATGGAACCGTTAAAAATTACTACACTCCCCTAACCCGAAAATTCCCACTTCGGGCAAATATAATTTCTGAAAATAGTAGTATTTAAATGTTTAGATATATCAAAACCAGTACATCGGGTTAAAAATCGTAATTTGGGGGCCATTTAAATCCCCTCGAAATAAATGGCCTAAAAAGATAAAACCACTACCACCTATACTATTTCCCCCAAATACCTCCGAGAAATAAACTCAGAGTAATATAAATTTGAAAATTGGAGTATTAGCCATTTGTGATTGCAATAAAACCGAAAAAAAAGAAATAAAAATAAAAAATAACGACAAATTCCTGAATTTATCGAATTATTGTGGACTTGATAGCGATTTCTCGCCATCATAATTCTTTAATTGGGGTTATAAATACCATACACATTTGGGATAAAATCGAAAAAATTGAATTCAAACTAAAAACCGGTAAAAAAGTTATTAATTATTAAAAGCTGAAAACAGGAGTCCTGTTTGGGGTATAATATTGATTTTAAACGTTTTCAACTTTGAGGTCCACAATAATCCAATAATGCTAAAACAGGACTAATTAAACATTTGTAAAATTAATATTTATATTTTTTGTAAATGTGAACAAAATTAAGTTTAAATTCACAACCGGATTTAAAAAACGAATGATTTGTAAATTCAAGCTATAAAAAAACTTAATGGTGAAATGATGGAAACTATTAATTCAATCAAAAGAAAAAATATTCCTTTCTTTTTAGTTTACATTATAGTGGGGTATATTTGCGGCATTTTCCTTAAAACCTCTGTTATCGAATACATTTGTTTTTTTATTATCGGTATCTGTCTTCTTGGCTTTTTTTCGTGGCTTGAATACCGAAAGTACCGAAAAGATAACGACCTTGTGTTTTCTGAAGTACGTGTAACTTATTCTGACGGCACTTCTGAAGAATTATCTTTGTTTGACGAAGATGATAACTCTATTATGGTCGATAAAATTGTTCTGGCATACCGAAATGGTCTTACCGTTGAGAATGTCGAAGTTATCGAGTGAAAACATGATATTCGTACCTAAAGTTCAAAATAAAGAAATCCTTGAAGACAAGAGCGTTTACCATGTAAATGATAAGCTAAAAGAACTTGCTGAAAGTAGAATAAGATATTTAAAGGATTCCTGCAACATTGAGAACTCGATTGAGGATATTTTAGACCAAGCTAAAATTACTTACGATTCTGACGATATCGATGTAACTGTTTCAGTTGGAATTGAAACAAGAAAAAGATACGTATTAGGATTTCGATTAATAAAAAAAGCAGGAGAGTGTACTTTTAGAATGATTTCTCAAAAATCCTCAAAGTATGATTTAAATCCTCTTGGAGATTGGGAAAATGAAGCTTAAATTATTATTTTTAATAATACTCTGTTTTATCCCAAATGTTACAGCAGATGAAGGAGAAGACTATTCAGATGTTTCAAGTTATGAAGCTTTAAATTCTTTTACTGATTCTTCAGGAAGTGATATTTACACGGTAGACGGCTGTGATATAGTTTCTTTTAAGTATAATACAACTACAAAAGAGCTTAACTTTGAGATTTATAACTCAAATTCTCACTCTGTTACAATGACCGCATATGATATTTATTCTAAAAGGAATACCGAGATTACTTTAGACCCCGGAAGGAACTATAAAGAATTTCACTCAGTTCAATTAAAATCGGGTCGTTTCTGTTTTGTGTTTTGGAAAGAGGGTGGAAACATGGCAATTGTAAAAGAGTTTGCAACTCCTTTAACTTTGCAGCAGAAATTCTATATTGCTTCATCAAATGCTTTAGGGTTTCTAAGTCTTCAGTCCGGTTTTTTATTTGCCTTTTTGGTAGTATTTGGACAATTAACAATTAAAGAACTGCTTTATAAAAGAATGTTAATTGATTACTGGAAACAAGGCTGTTATGTTTTAATTTTGGGCTTTGTAGGGTTAATTGCTGCAATGCTTTCAATTAAATATGGCTTACCTTTCAGTATGTACGAAGTATTAACGATTGAAAAATGGAAATTTGTTTTAAAATTGCCGTTTTTTGATTTCTCAAACTGGAACTTGCTTTATTTAATATCTTATTTCAACTGGATATACCCATTAGCTTTAATAATCGGTTATTCGTTAGGTTTTAAGCTTTCCAAGCCCGAATACATCAACATTTGGTACATGAATTTTAAAAGTAACATGAGAGATATTAAAATCCTTCCTGTATCTTGGGAAAGAGATATTGCTCGTGTTCGATGGGATGATGGAAAAATTAGGGTTTTGAGAATGCCACACGTAAACGCTACTAAGTATATAAATCCAATGACTGGAAACCTTGAAGACCTTTATGAAGTTACTTCATTTGAGCTTCACGATACTGAAGAAAAAGTTTACAATGAATCAACTGCAATCAACAGGATTTTAACATGGTTTGAAAAATTCGTTGATTGGGTAAAAGATTATTTTGGAAGGATTCACGGGGTTGTAACAATAGATTTCAGTAAAATAATGAATAAAACGGTTGCTGAATCAATATTTTTACACGATAACCTTGAAACAATTGCCGAAGAAGTTAATAACTGGGCTAAAAAGTTCTATAATGAAAAATATCAAAAATCAATTAAAGCTCAGGAGTTTACGGCTGTGGCAGTTGAGAAAATTGCAAGAGATTTAAACCCTCTCGCAATGGAAAATGCAACAGACATTCTCGGAGATATTGAAGATTTCTTTGATAAAGGAATAGACATATTCAAAAAAGATGAAAAGGATGATATTAATGAGCCTGACGGAGATGGAACTGAAAATACTGGTCAATAGTTTTATGTCCTTTGAATATGTTTCAAGAGATAACGATATTTTAATGTCTGCGATGGCAAAAGTGAGTAAAAAAATTAGAACAATATGGATGGCTAACCGACTTAGAAGACTCGTTTCTTTAAAACCCGAACTTTACCCGATATATATAAAAGCAACAGGGGATAAAAACTCATTTAAGAGCTTTATTTCAGCACTTGAAAATGAAAGAATGAAAGAGGAAACGAAATAATGGTTAATTCGGCTTTATATGGTGAATACGATTTAAGTTTGATGAAAGAGCATACTCTTGCAAAAAGTTTAGGTTTTGATGTAGAAATTGATTTTTCAGATTCGGAAATATCTATACTTGAACTTGTAGATATGTATAGACCTGAAAAAGAACATATTTCAATCTGTATCGATGGAAAACGTGGTTCTTTTAAGACTACTCACTTAATTGCAATGCATGAAGAATGTAAAAAATTAGGTTTAAAATCCGTATTTATCAAAACAAAAGCCGACTTTGAAAAATTAAAAGGTAGAAGGGATTTAGATATCGTATTTATTGATGATATCGCTAAATACTTCTATAAAAGGGATGGAGCAACTAAAATAAATAAAGCATTTGCGAAGATTTTGCAGATGGTAAGAACTGTTGTTCCTCTTATTATTGCAACTACCCCTGATTTATCGCTTTTAGATAAAGACGGTAGAGCTTTCTTTATTGAAGCTTATGTGTTAAGAAAAGGAACTATTTCTGTAATGGGTATAAATATTGGTGTTGAAGCTCCAAGTGTTGAATTTTATAGCCAATTTAAGGATGATGAACACGATACAAGGTTTAAAGAATTTGATGAGCTTGTAGATGTTATATTTTCATCTTAATACTTTTTTTAAATTTATTCATTTATTCACGTATTAATTTATTAGTTTTATTCATTTATTGGTTTATTCGACTTATTGGCGTATTTTAATAGCGTTTTTATACATTCCACGCTCTATTTTAATTGTAGTTAAATATTTGATTAAAATTAAAGGTGGTTGTAATATTTGAGGATTAGACTCGGTTTCTTTTCAAGTTTGTTAATTATTGTTGGGGGTGTATATGTCAATTCAACGTACCTTCAGGATAATTTTATAGAATGGGCTTGTTCCCTGTTGCCAACGCTTTCAGAATACTGCACTCCTGAACAGATTACAACGGTATTCGGTTTTTCTTTAATAATTATAGGAATTCTCTGGTCTATAAAATTAAGACAAAGGGGATACAACAATTATAATTCTAATTACAATTCAAATTATAAAAAGAAAGGTTGGAGGTGAAATTTTGGGCTATGGTGGTGGAAATCCAACATATCGGAACTATGGAAGGTCTCGTTTTGGAAACTTTAGAGTTCTTTTGTTGTTTGTTGGGATTGGAATGTCTTTAGTAAATGGTGGATTTGTAGCCGTTTCTGCAATTCCAATAATTGGTAATCTTATAGGTGCTGTTTTCCAAATGGGCGGTACTTTAGGGATTCTTGCAACTTGTATGATTTTGTTTTTTACATCATTCAGAAAAGGTGCAGGTGGATTTTTAGGTATCCTTCTTGAAGCTTTGACCTTAAGTCAGCCAGTAATAACTTTTGTAACAATGACGTTACCAGGTATTGATGCGTTTGCGAATATTCCTGCCGGATTTGTTTATTTATTAATTGATATAACTGCCCTGTCATTATGTTATGGTGGAAAATGAGGTGTAATTTTGCAAAAAATGGATTTTTCAAAACAAAAAATTAAATTTGCCGGAAATGGGAGAGTTTCCTGGCTTGAGTTTCTCTTTGCATTACTCGGAACTGCGGTAATGGTTGATATTATTTACTTACAGAATACGTTTATTGCTGATTTCTGGACTGCTGTACTCGTTGAAATCGGGTGTATGTTTGTTGTCCTGATTTCAGGAAAAAGGAACTTCAAACAAAGTAAAAATATTTCAGGTGTCGAAGGTCTTGGAATTGCATTTTTATTAGTAATAATGTATGTCTTTGGATACCTTCAGGTTGAAGCTTTAATGATTCCAGAATATCAGTTGATTGCGTTAGCGTTTACTGGTGTACTATACTTTGCAATTGCTATGAGAGATTAAGAGGTGATAATTGTGTTTAAAGAAATGAAAGAAAATTTGAAAAAAATTCTTGTAGTTACAATGGTTTTATTCTCTTGCGTGTTACCAGCTTGTGCTACCGATGTAACTTTTAATACGAATGGAATTAACGAAATTGAAGTTTATTCTTCAGATGATACTTTACTTGGTACAATTAACGATTCAGGTGTTTTGAATATAACAGATGAAGCTCAAAACATTACCCTCGTTAAAGAATACTATGATAACGAAACTGTTGAAGTAGACCCAACTGTAGCAACTGAATGTAACGTTACACTTGAATTAACTGAATACGTAGTACAAATTAACGCAAACGTTGAAGAATGCGATGTTTACGAAGATGGCGTACTTTTAGGTACTTACGATAACACTTCACAAGTATTAAGCCTTACATACGGTACGTACTACTTAACTTTCTCAAAAACAGGATATGAAAACGTTTCAATGAACCTCACAGTTCCAGGAGTTACTGAAATTAACGTTTCAATGTCTGAAATTGTAGAAGAAACTGAAGAAGAAAATACTACAACTACAACAACTGAAGAAACCGAAGATGTTCAAACTGCAATATTGATTGCTTACGCTGAAGGCGATGATATTGTAGATATTTTTACTGAAAATAAAGTATTCTTTGGTTTAATTGCAGTTGTATTCATTGTAGCACTTATCGGCAATATGCCAAAAGGAAAAGGATTTAACAGGAAATAAGGAAGTGATTCAAAAATGAAAAAACACTTTCTTCTTTTTTTACTATTCTTACTGGGTGTAATGGGTTCCGTAAATGCGGAATATTTGACGGTTCCCGAAACCTGTACTCCGTCTAGTTACTGTGTTGTACTGGACGATAGTGCCATGACTACGGAAGCAACGATAACAATTATTGAAAATATAGATTTTGTTGCTTATCTGCCTGTTGTTACTGGTGTAGATGGAAACACAATTTATTTTGCTTCGGAAAAAGATTTAGGTCGATTCTGTAATTATATTAGTGCAGATTACCTACAAATTCCGTTCAATGGGGAGTTTTCGCCATATATAAATGGTCAATACTCACCGTATGGGCTGTTAAAAGGTGTTTGGAGTTACGACCTTGGTGGGGATTATGTCGAGGATCATATTTACATCAATACAACAGTTCCTGAAACGTTTTACATGATGCTCTTTCCTAATCACGGTCAATTTTCGGGGGACGATATTTATCTAAACGGAAATATGATTCATACTTCCCACGATGTAGCCTGTACGACTCCTGTGTTTAAAACTCCCACATCTGCAATAACTAACGATTTGCGTTTAGTTCTTGATGGTTCGAGTTATGTTTCCCGAATGACCTATACTGTGGTTATCTTTGGAAATTTCGTTTATGATTCAACTTCAAGTTATTCAAGTATCTATACAATGATTGCACCGCCTGAACTGTACTATATAACGTTTGAATCTGTTGTAAACGATTTTAATGTTTATGATGGGGATAATTTATTAGGAACGTTTGATGATGGGGATATAATTCAATTTGCAACTGGAACACATGAAATAACAGTTGAAAAAGATGGATTTACATATACTGAATCTGTGGTTATGGATGAAGATTATACAATGCAATTACCTTTTAGGTCTATTCCTTTGAGTATTGAATATTCAGAAGGTGGATTGACTGATGTAAGCGTTTATAAAAATGGAACATTTTTTAATAATTATTCAGATGGGGATTTATTAGATGTTCTTGATGGAACGTATGAATTTACATTCGTTAAATCGGGTTTTTGGAATGAAACAGAATCTTTTACAGTAAGTAACATTACTGAAGAAATATCTGTTAGAATGTACCCTGAATCAGTATTTTTTAAAATTTCAAATACTCCTGTCGAAATTACAACTTATTCAAATTCTGAAGTGAATATCGCACTAAACATTGAACCAAACGATAATGCTTACGGTGTTAAGTTATACTTGACAGGTCAGGAAGTTTTAGATGTCAGGGATTCTTCAAATGTTCAAATTTCAAAACAGGATAGTTATTATTTACTTGATGACCTTACAAATGCAAAAACAGTAAATGTAAAAATTAATTCTGGAACTATTTTAGGTACAAATAGTTTAGCTGTAAGGGTTACAGGTTATAATTCAATTGGTACGGAGTTTGTAACAGATACTACAATTGATTACGAAATAGTAAGACTTCCACTCTCTTTAACAGTTCCTAACTGGTGTATTGGAAGTAATTCTTTAACAGTTATTGAAACTGAAGGGGAAACAAGAACTGTTACTATAAAAGTTGAAGATTCAGATGAAAATATAATCTATTCTGATTCATATACGCTTGAAGGTTTTGAAACTCATAAATTCAATATCGACTTTGAAGAAACCGGAGATTACAAACTTTACATTCAATCAGGGGATTTAATCAACACTTACATTGATGTAAATGTGGCTAATCCTGTTTCTTTGACAACAAAAACAATTACTGCAAGTGAAGGAAGTACTGGAACTGTAACCGTAAGTATTGAAAACCCATTTTCAGAACCCCAATATTACAGATTAACGATTGAAGGAACTCCTTTAGTTAATTCTACAAAAGTAGATTTTTCAATTTCTCCAGGAAGTTCTAAAGTTCAATCACTGTCATTTACCTTGCTTGATAGTTTAGACTATGACAGCTATTCACTACCTTTGAAGGTTTATCTGGTAGAAGAATCCGGTTTAACTGAAATCTATTCAGATAGTGTAATATTGAATATCGGTTCAAGTGGTTCATTTATTCCTTTCATTGATTTAGATGATGGAATAATTGATACAGTAATTACTTTGGTTTATGATAACTACAAAATCGCAGGAATTTTAATTATTTCAGGTTTAGGTTTGTATGTGGTCTTTGGAAGAAAAAAAGGTAAAAAACCTTTAAAAACCATTAAAAAGCCGATTGTAAAAAAAGACGGTAAAAAGGGTGGTAAATAATGAATAAAAAGCTAACCCTTTTATTAATTTTTTGTGTACTTGGTTCAATGTGTCCGGTTAATGCATCACTCATTGAATTTACAAGTGATAACTGGTTAGGTTCATTAATTAATTACGTTATTGACCGTTCAAATTTAATTGCAGATAGTGATTTTGTAGTAGATCCTACAACTGGAGCAAAAGAAAATATAACTTCAGACGCTTCTACAATGAATCAATCTGAAGCTGAAGACCAAGCAGTTACTAATATACTTGGAGATAAGCAAACTGCAACTGAAGACATGATGGAATCAATTCAATATATTATGGAAGCTGTTGCTCAAGAACCTGAAATTTGTTCTGTTTCAGGAGAAAAACAGGGCGGTTTAACTCTTTCAGAGTTTAAAGTTGCAAATAATATTCACGGTGCTTCAGTATTTCCAGTTCAAATTACTGTAACAACTCCGAGAATTTCAACAGATTTAGAGGGAATATCAGAAAAAACCGGAGAAGTTGATGGAGAAAGTTATTCTTTAGATATTAAAGGATATACAAATATTACGAGAGTTACTTTTCAGGTCGTTCAAGGAGATATCGTGGTTTCTCAGTATGTGTTAGATGATTTGAATGTTTCTTCAGAATCAAGCTCACATACATTTATAGGAATTTTAAAAGCCCCTGATGATAACTATCAAGAAATTTCTTCAATTGTTGATGGTGGACTCGTTACAGTTTCTCAAATGAACTCAATTTTAAATGCTGAAGTTGAAGATTTTGAAGTTAGGGTAAAAATAGACCATACGATTTACATTTGGGAAGAATCTGTTGAATATGCTACATGGGATATGGTAGAACATGAAGAATGGGAATCAAAAGATGATATCGCCAGATGGAAAGAACCGCCTGAATCATATGGTTATGACTCGATTTATACAACGAGAAACGCTGATGATTTTATATATGTCGGTCAGCACCCTGTAAACGGTTATGAATCCGGTGTAAGTGCTGAATTTGAAGAAATATTCGGGAGTGAATTATTTCCCTTCAAAACTGCTTCAAATGGTGCAGTAAATAACTTTGTAGTTCCTTTGTATGCTACAATGGTTCACGAATTCGAAAACCCTGCAAGATTCAGGTTTAATATATTAAATAATCCTAAAAACTTACTGCCGTATTCAGACGATTCAAAAATTCAAGATGTAAGGTTTAGACTTGTTGCCATAAATTACCACATGGATGGAACTTGCAGTTTATCTTTTGATTCAAGGGCTTCTATACCTGATGTTGATGAAGATGGAATTGTTGATAAGGTAATTCCATATACTGCGGATAACGACACGGTTGAAATCTATACTTATTTGCTTGTTACAGGTAAAATTTATGATACCCAAGCAGATCAATCATATCCAGTATGGTATATTGCAAGACCTTCGATTTCAGTTAGAAGTAATTACGAATCAATTACTGCTGAACACTCTGAACAGATTGATGAATTTTTAGAAGATGGCTTAATTTCAGTTTCAGAAATGAGTACAATAAAAACACTCTTTGAGTCAGATATTGCTACACTTTCCGATAAAAAAGAAGAAGCTGAAGAATGGCAAGATAAATGTGAACTTAAAGATTCTACTCTTGGAGTTAAATATGCAAAAATGGCAGCAACAAAATATCAAGCTGCTATCGATTCGCTTAGCGGTGTAAAAACTGATGATATTGCTGAAGTAAGGGAAGCAAAAACAAATGCTTATCTTTACGAAGTTGAAGCAAACGATTATCTTGAAGCTTCAAAAAAATGCTACTACGGTGCTGAAGATACTGCTGAAATACTTGTTTCTGAATATGAAGAAAAAAACGATGTAGCTTTTGGACTTATTTCTTTGTTCGCTTCGGATTTCTTAGATGATATAAACGATTACCTGTCTTTTATTCCATACTCTGAAGAAATAAATACTTCAGTTCCCGGGGGAATGCTTACAGTTATTGTTCTACTTTGTGGTGCAGTAGTTGTATTTAGACCTAAATCTTCAGGATATAAAAGAAGATGGAAATAAAATAAATTAACTTTTTTTAATTTTTTTTATGTGGGTTTTATATACTTTATGATTTGATAGTTTATTGTTTGTTAGTATTTAGAAGTTTTCTTTTTTTTGGGCGACCACCTGAAGAAAAATCTTCAAAATGTCAAGAATTCCTCTCTTGACTTTTTGTAAAATAGAAAAAAATGCTTTTTTTTAAAATTATTAAAATCCATTCTCCTAGATATAAATATTAAAAATTACACTGTTTTTTTAACGTTTATATGGGGAAAAAATGGATTTTGGAATAATTTCGGGTATGGGATTAATATTCTTATTCTTTATATGTTTTTTAATTATTTTAGGAATATTTCTAATTGTAGTCCCTAGTTTAATTTTTAATTTTTTATGGGTTTTATCGTTTTCATTTGATATCATCTCTCACGATACTGCAGTTTCTATATTTATCGGTTTGATGATTGGATTACTGGGCATATATTTTACAGTTTTGGCAATCACAATCGGACTTTCTAAGGAGGTAAATATTGGAAATTCCATAAAATACGTTCTGAAAAACGAGATAAGTGTTAGTATACTTAGTTCATGGACTTTAACTTTTGTATCTGTTTTAATTTTAAATTATTGGAATATTTCTATTGGAATTTTGATTTTATATTTAAGTATAATTTTAATGCCCCTTTTAGTTATCGATCGGCTTAAAAAACTTATTGGAAGCGTAAGTTTTGAAAAAATTGTTAAAAAAATTTTCGAAGACGTAGATGTTAATTCAGAAAACGAATTATCTGATTTAATTAATGAAAACTTAAAATTAAAAATATCTGTAAATGAACTTGAAGAAGAATACCTAAAAGAATTGGCTAAAATGAATGAATTGGTGGATGAATCAAGTGAACAAGAAAAAAAAGTAAATGTTATGAGGCGTAAACTTCAAGAAAAACGTTTTGAATTATCCGATAAAAATTATAAAGTATTGGAACGTTCAAAAGTTATTTTTAAAGATTTTGTGGATTTGTTTGCATATTCTGAAAAAACCTATAAATATAAAATTGTTTTTAAGGAATATACTAAATTTTTTAAAAAATATTTGGAAGATCCCGTTAAATTAAATCTAATACTTCTAAATATGCATATCGCATTAAATCTTGTTGAAAAAAACAACTGGTTTAGTTTTAGTGGTTGTTTTGATGAATTTTTACGCAGTTTATCTAAATACTCAAAATTTTATTCCGAAGAAAATATTGATAATATCCTCCATCTTCAAAATATCCATGCAGAAAAAATAAAAAAGGACTTTATGTATCTAAAAGAATTCAGCCCCGAATTAAATTCACAAGGGTACTTTTTAAAAAATTATTTTTTATCCTGTGAGCACTCAAAGTTAGGGGGAGATAACGAGGTATTCGTGAAAAAAGTGATGGAAAACACAACTAATATTCATAAAGATATTTTAAACTATATTCTAAAATATCCGAATATTCCCAATAGAAAAATTTATTTAAGATCATATATTCAAAACATGCTTTTAACATTTGTAAGATTATGCAGTTCGAACGAAGCAGATAGAACAAAGATACATAAGGCAAAAATAAAAAATATAATTTTAAAAACAATGTATGATTTGATGTATTATATTGAAAAAGAAGAATTTGGAAAAGATTATTTTAACCTCGTATTTGAAATTTTCAGTTATGAAAAGTATGATACGATACACGATGTAAATGTTTGGACCCATGTTTATGAACCTCCAGAATGGCCTTTAAATGAGGGTTATTGGAGTAGTGATTCTGAAGCCCCAAAATATTGGCTAATTTTGATGTTTAGAAAATATTTGGAAAATAAAAACATATTTGGACGTATTAATCATGTCCCTCAATATGTAAATTTTGATAAAAGATTTAATGAAATCGTTGATAAATTAAATTCAAGAGATGTAAAAAGATTTTTTGATGATTTTACAGATTATGAATTAAACTCGTTTAAATTTTTAATTAAATTACGTATAGAAAAACTTTGCAACCCATAAAAATTTACTATAAGAAAAACTTTTATTTATCTTTTAAATTAAATTTAAAGGATTTTCCAAAGATTAAAATTTTTCTTCAGGAGCTGTTCCTGGAATTTTTGAAGTCTTATAAGAAAAATATATTTTGAATGCAGCAGAAAAGTAGTTTTTTCTGAAGGTGTAACCGATATCGGCTATGTACCAGAGCGAAATTTGATAAAATATAAATACTTCAAAAATAAAGTTTATCTTGGAGTTTTTAATTTAGAGCTTGACCTCTTTGAGTAATTTTTATTACTCTCTTTAAGCTCTTTTGAATTGAAGAAATAGTTTATTTGTTCTGTTTTCTTAAATCTTTAAGTTCTTTAATCAATTTTGATACTATTTGTGGTATGTTGGGTTCAAAACCGTTTTTTTCTTCAAAATCCTTTTTTTCATCTTCAATAAATGAATAGTCTTCATCATTTACTTTTATCACTTTCATGTTATCACGTTTTTACTTTTTAGTAACCAATAGTAACTTAATTAATCATATAGTTATTGTTAAATTAAAGAATCAGAATATCTTAAAAAAATTTCAAAGAAAATTATTCTCAAAATAATTTAAAAAATAATTTTCAAAAGAAGAAAATTTAAAAATTAGTCTGTAACTGGTGCAAAAAATTTTAAATCAAGATTTCTTCTTTAATATTTAATGGAAATACAAAATTTTTAATTGAAATAAATTTTCCGTCTTTTTCTCTTAATAAACATGCTTTCGAAGTTGATAAAATATAATATTCTCCGTTTTCATCTTTGAATCTTGGTTTACAGTTTTTAGAACCTGAAGGATACAAGGCAAGTTCTGACATATTTATGACCTCTTTGAGTTTTGGAGTTTTATTTTTTGGAGTTTTTAAAAAATTAAAAAAATTAATTTGTAAGTACTACAAGACACGTTTTAACGCCTGTACTATTGAAAGCTTTTTTAAATGCGTTTTCGGGGAGTTCTTCAATATATCCGCCTATACTGGAAAGCCAGTTCCTAAAATCAGCATATTTTTTATCACTTCTAAAGGTTACGGAATTTGACATAATAGAAACAAGCTTTCCCCCATTGTTTAATAAATTATATGCGTGTCTAACGTGGTCCACATCTTGACCCTTTTCAAAAGGTGGATTCATTATAATTTTATCATATTTTCCATTAAATTCTAAAAAATCACTTTCTAAGGTTTCAAAACCTTTTTTATTTAATATGTTTTGTAATCTTGGGTTTATTTCTATGCAATCCGCTTTTATTCCGGTTTCTTCTTTTATTAACTCTGCAATATCGCCTTTTCCGGCGGAGGGTTCTAAAATTTTATCATTCTCTTTTATTTCTGCCTGATCTATCATATTTTTTATAATTTCTTTTGGAGTTGGGAAGAATCCCGGAATTTTAGTTCCAATCAGTTCATCTTCAAGCTTTTGCAATTCTCGTTTTGTTTTTTCTTCCTGGCTTTCTTCAAGAATTAAACTTTTTAAAATAGTTCTTGTTTCGTTTAAATCTTCTTGAGAATGGATATTTAATTTATTAAACATTTTAAATCTTTTTAAAATCTCTTCTTTTGCCCATTCTCCATAATCCGGTTTAATATCGTTTGGAGTTTTATATTTGACGTGTTCGCATAATAATATTTCAACTTGTGAAACTGCATTTATATTTTCAACTTCTTTTTTAATTTCTCCGCTTCTGTGGAGTTTTGCCAAATTAAATAAAACACTTTGTACTTTTTTTAAGTTTTCCGCGTCTATTCTTGCACTTTCTCTAAAATTTGCACGTCTTCGGGTCATGTTGCAACCTGAAAAACAATTTAATTTTTTTTCAATTTTTGCGTTCAGGCTTTCCGCTTTTGCTTCTAAATTTTGGGCTAATTTTAAATTAATTCGTTTTGGTTCTTCTTTTATTGGTTCCGGCTTTATTTCGGGTTTTAAAAAGGGTTTTTCAGGTTGATTTTTAATAAAATCTAATAAATCCGCCTGACCTTTTTTAACTGTTTTAAGTTCCGTTTTAATTTCTGTTACTGTTTCTGTTATTTTTGATTTATTTTTTTCTACACTTTCCAAAACATAATTTAACGCTTTTTGGGCTTTTGCCGAAGCGTGGAAAATCATATTTTTATCATTTTTTAAAACTTTTAACCATCCTTGAATATATGCTGCACTATTTTCGAATGTTTTCGGTAAAAATCCACAATAATCACATAAATATGCTGAAGTTATTTCAGCGGTTAATTCTTCTTTGCTATATCTTGAACTTCCAAATTTACAAAATCCTACTACTTCGTTTCTGTTTAATCTTGAATTATGCCCTGTGCTGTGTCCTATTTCGTGAAATGCGGTAGAATAAAATTCTTCTATGTTTTCAAAATGTTTTCTGTGTGGTATATATATGTTATCGGCTTCGCTTTCGTAAACTGCTCTGTTACTGTTTTCTATTTCTTGGACTGGTATATCATAGCCTTTTATTATTGTTTCTGCTTGTTCTATGGGTTTATGTTCTTTGATTCTTGGCTGTGCTTGTTTTGTTTCTATACCTTCTGTGTCCTTTATTGAAAATACTCTGTAATATCTTGTTATACATCCGGTTACTATTTCGATGTTTGTTTTTTCATCTTTAACGCCTACTGGCTTATTGAATACTACCATATGACTTTTTGAACCTTTTTTTATTTGACCGCCTAATTCCTGAATTTGTTTAAATGTTAAATACTCGCCGCCGTCAAGTAATAATCTATTTATTCCGCTGTATTCTTTACCGGATACGTAATTTATAGCGGGTTTTGAATACCAAGGTTGATGCCATGGAATTATTCCAGCTTCTAACTTTTCAATTATTTTTTCTGTTATGATTTCTTGAACTGATTTTGACATATTTATGACCTCTTTGAGTTTTGGAGTTTTATTTTTTGGAGTTTTTAAGTTTTAACCGAAGAATAATATTTTTTTGTTTATTCCCCTGTTCTACTTACTTCTTATGTATGTACTCCGTAATATATAAAGGTAACTATTAGTTACTATTAGTTACTAAGAGAATAAACGAATAAAAAAAGAAGTAAACTGTCTTTGGGTGTTCCAGACCCGAAGGGGCATAAATCAATAAACGCTAAGTTCTAATTATCGCATGGCGATTTATACCCGAAAGGGTATATAAGCCAGGCATGACCTATGGAAGTTCCTAAATTGCGTGGCGTTCCGGAGAACTGCCAACACTCTAAAAAATAAAATCAATCTTGGCGGTTCGAGAAACGTCTGAGCAGGTCTCGACCTGCGAAAGCAATTGAAACATAGTTTTGAGTGTTAATATCTAAGCTTAATTGAATGAATTGCGTTAGCAATTCATTACTCCGATAAATCAATAAGCTTAAAAGCACTTATTATGGGCGAAGCCCATTATCAGTGCAGTAGCTAAACCCTTCAGGGTTTAGCGTATACCCTTTGGCAACTTTTTCACAACTTTGCCCGTCAGGGCTAATAATAGTTACCAACATTCTGTGCGTGGATTTTAAGTACAACTCAAAAGCCCGGCAAAATAGATATTCGATAATTGCTCTTTATTGGTTAATATCTGAAAAATAGTCGGTTTATACCTGTTTTAATCGTCTAAAAAAATAAGCGTTTTCCGTCCGTATTTTGCCAAAATAAGGAATTGATTAATAAAAATTCCCGATGATGACCATACTCGAAACATATATAGATTTAATATATATTTCTTGTGATAACAATCATCATCGAGTGGTTTTGATGTAAAATTTACATTGAAGTCATTCAATATATTAACTGGTATTTAGTATATAAATGACGGTGCTATGGAGCATTATTTTATGAGTTTTGTAATGGGCCATTTAAAGTTGAATACTACTGTTGGATACTTTCAATTTACTGGAAATCAAGAAAAAAAGAGTATTTAAGAGTTATGAATAATAAAAAATGATTTTAACTTTTTTAAATTATTTTCGAAAAAATTTTAAAATGGGGTGAATTATTTTTTCATATGTATCTATGTTATTTTGGAGTAATTTACCATTATCCCATAACATACCATTTATTCTGTTCTGCATTAGCTGATTTGGGTAAATCATTAGTATCGAGTCGGGGTATTTCATATTTATTATCTTTCAAAATATCGTAAACAGCCACGTCTGTTGTAAAAGCTAATTTACATCCTTTTTCCTTTAAAATTTCTAAAGTATCATCATTATAGCTTCCGTAAGGATAGCATAACGTCCAGTTATCTATATTGATCCCCATTTCTGAAAGATGTTTTAGTGATAAATCAATTTCTTCAGCCTGACGTTCTTTTGTTAATGAATTAAGCCAGTAGTGATCATAACTATGTGATCCAAAATGCATTCCAAAAGTTTCCATACATTTTATCTGTTCTTTTGTTAAGTATAATTCTTCCCAGAATGTAGTTTCTTCAACATTTACTATCTTTTGGAACAGCATGTTAGTTATTATATCCCTTAATTCTTCGTTTAATTCCACTTGAAGTAATCTCTTTATAAATATTACTTCTTCTGTATCAAATCTCGATGCCTTTGCAAGTTTTTTATAATAGTACTCGTTTTCTTCTAGATCATACGTTTCCCGATAATAATCCAATAATTTATAGATTTCATCAATTAATTCTTTTTTATCTTCTGAAGAAGCGAGTATAAAGTGAATTTTATTTACATCAAGAACTTTTTGTTCCAGAATACACTTCAATGGTACATAAAACGCCCCTTTTATATTGTGCTTGACCAATACTGGAAAAACATATGTAAAGTGATCTTTGTAGCAATCATCAAATGTGAGTAACACGGCTTTTTTGGGTAGTTTGTTTTTACCTTCCGTTGCAGATATTATGTCCTCTATCGAAACAAAATTATAATGTTTTTTTAAATATCTAATCTGTTCTTCAAAAAGATCTGAGTTTAATCCTTTTATTTTGGGATACCTCGAATTTTCTAAATTTCTGACGTAGTGATACATTAATACTGTTACTTTCGTGTTCATTTTTCCGCCTTTATTCCTTTAACATACTGGGTCTATCCTGATCTGCATCTGCCTTAAAGAAAATACATTCTGAATCTTTAGAAATGGTTTTGAAAGCATACTCTAAGGGTATATTCTCGAGAACAAAGGGTTCAAAATAATTTGGAATAATTAAGTCACCATCTGCTTTATTCATGAATCCGGCTTTATTAAATACTTCATTTGTTATGCCGAAATTTATAACATCAATGTATTCAGCGTTATATTCGAGTATTATCTCTTTGAAACAGTCAATACATCCAATAAGTGTATCGGCTTTTCCAATGTAATCAACAATTCTCAATGCTTTTGCATTATTGTATTCTGAAATTCTATAAAATAACACTCCGATAACAATATCTTCGCTGTAAATAGCAACTGCTTCATATTTGTACATCGGATGTTCAAAAAATCTATTTATGTAGTAATCTTTAGATTTGTAAATGTTTTTTGAAGTAAAAGAGCCATAATCGAGTTTTTTAAATTCGTCTTTGTTACACTTTTTAAATGTTTTATCCGTATTTGCAGGACTATCGAAACATTTGGGTATGTTTTCGTAGTTTTTTAATATTTTGTAGTCGTTTAATGAGTCATTTAATATATAATAATGGTTCATTTCCCCAGTTTTAAAGTTCCATTTTTGGTAAATCCCCACGGTTTCTTTACTTATTCCGAGTACACAAAGTGTTTCGGGTTTTAAGTTGCATTTAAGATAATGGTATAACGATACCCCTAAACCTTTAACGGATATCTCATCTCTTACTTTCCATATACACGCCCAAGCTAACGTATTATTAATTTTATCATCATATTGGCTGGTCGTAACAAATCCCAAAATCGAATGAATTTCTTTTGTATTTTTATCGGTTGCAATCACAAAGTTGTATCGATTATTTTTTTTATCCAAATGCTGCCAATCAAGAAGCTTTCTGGATAATACAAATATATGGTCTTTTTTCCAGTATTTATCAATAAAGAGTACTAAATCCTCTACTTTATCTATTGGACAAAATCCTATATCGTATTTTTCAGTTAATTTATCGATATAATCTTTATTATTTAGTTCTGGAATAATATCGGTATTTATCATAATTCACCTTTATTATATGCGATACTGCTATGAATTCCCAGTTTAATACGTTAATCTGCATATTTTAACGCATATTATACAACGTTTATTATCCTTTTTAAACGTTTTTTGTATGGGGGATTTTTCAAAACTCAAAATAACCGATATTTTTTTATTCAATAACTCCAACTTCCTCAAATCCGATAATCTGGAAACTTTTCATCTTTCCGTCTTCAAAATAATAAACTGGCAGGTCTATGTCAAATTCTTTTATTATTTTTCTTCCTTCTTTTTCATTTCAATCAAATTTAAAAAGAGCAATTTAAAATTTTAATTACAATAATCCAAATAAACTCACAATACTATTATAAATTCCTGCAAAAAATGAGGTATAACCTTCTATACCAGTTCCCAAAACACCTGTAACATTGCGTTAATATTGCAATCAACAAAAACATTGCAACAATTAGTGTAAGTAACATTGCTACAGATTGTTGTTTTTATCGCCACTCTAAGAAGGATTTGATTATTTCAAGAGGTATTCTGTGACTACTACTCCCAAAAACAACATTGACATGAGCATTCCAAGACATGTTTCAATGTTCGGAATCGTATTGATAAAAAATGGACTCAGGTCGCAAAATGATGAATAACTAATCTTGAGAACTGATGTAAGTAAAAATACGGCGATAACGCCTAAAAACAGAAAGCAAGATACATCTTTTTTAAAATATACTTTTAAATATTTTTTAAATTTCATAGTTTCCCCCAAGATACTATTGAAATTGTTAAAATATTGTAAAAACTTAAGTGAATATATGTTAAACATTAGTTATCGGAAATTTAGAAAATAATACTAATAAATCAGTTCATAGGATAAATAAACTCTTAAAGAATAATAATTTAACGCCCGATGTAACGTGAATTCAAGAAAGGCCCATTTATTTTGAAGTATTTCTGTAAAAAATCTCGATCTTTTAAATTATCTAGAAAACATTTTTTCAAAATTTTAATTTTAGGTTAAAAAAGCCAGTCGTTTTAGGGGGCATATAACTTTTAGGTTCCCCAACCACAATTAAAGATATGCCCCACACGACCACAATTATTCACATGGAGTGTCCCTACGGACATGTTTAGTTATTGCATCTATATATTTAACCTTTTCCAATGCTTAAAATAAAACTAAATGATTTAAATTACCATAAATTGCCTTCAAGATGGCTTTTAATCTTATTTGATGTTGAATTGTAGATTCTACAAATTTTAGCCTTAAATACGTCTTTTTTGATATATTCTCTGGTTTCAATTGCAAAATTTATGTGCATTGTTTTAAGGTAGTTTATGAATTCGTTAAAATCATCTTCAGAATCAAAATAAAGCTCAAAGCATTCTTTTGCAAGGCCATCTTTTGAAATTTCTTTTATAGTTTCAACCATTGGTGTTAAAATCGATTCCCCGAGGTCATGCGAACGTTTTTTTATTTCTTCTTCGTTTTCACATTTTTCAAATGATTGGTAGCCCTCTCTTACAAGTCTGCTAAACATAAAATCAATTCCAAGATCGTAAACGTATTTAAATGCAACCGAAAGGTCCCCGCATTGCGTGTTGTGGGTAGTATACTTTATCGGGTTTTTTATCATTTTCAAATCTTTTAAAACAACGCCTTCTCGATGTTTTTCATTTAAATCGTCTAAAAGATTCCATAATTCTTCAAAATCAGAACTATCGATGATTTTTATCGGTTTTACGTATGGAATATCATATTTATCTAAAAGTTTTTCCTTTTCAGATATCGAAATAGCAGAATTTGTTTCCTTATTTCTTATATCAAAGATGTAAAACCCGAGGTTTTCATGATTTTTATCCGCTTCAGGGTAGTAGTGGCTTACATAAGGGTTATTCAATCCAACCATTTCACCGCAGAGCATTAATTCTGGAAAATCGTCTAAAAATTTAGTATTCATATATTTTTTCACTTTTTTGGTTGTGAAAGGGCAGATTTTTCCACCGCGAGTAATTGCAATAATTTCTCCGTAAAATTTGACGATTCTAATATTGTAGCCATCTAATTTTTCTTCTACTGCAATTTTGTTGTCAAAATATTTTTCAACAGCTGATTCAAGAACCATTGCACGCCTTATTTTGGGATAACCTTGGATAAAATCTAAATTATCATTTAAAAAAAGAATAGTCCCTCTTTCAATATGTTTTAATTTCTTTTTAAAACAGAGGTATTTTTTCCCGTTATATTCATATTTGGTAATTAATTTTCTCTTAAATCCATTTTCCAGGGTATCTTCATCAATATTCAATCTTTTGGACGCATTTATAATAAATTCTTCAAAATTAGGAATATCTTCTGAAAGATACATTTTGTCCATTGCAATCAGATCATTTTTTTAATTCTTTTTGAAAGTTTACTGCATACGAGCATGTTGCTTGGATGGGATCTTTTACAGTAAAATCCGTTTCTATCGGCTTTTTCAAGAACTTTTAAAAATTCTTTTGGATTATCAAAATTAAAATCTTCAACATTCAAATATGCATTACCCACTTCCCAAGGGAAGTGTGCATCACTTCCAACGCCCATTAAGAGGTTTTTAGATTCTGCAAAAGAGTAAGCTTCTTCGTTTGGTCTTTGTTCGACACATCTGCTATTATACACTTCGACAATATCAACATTTTTTACAAATTCAGGATCTTCAAGTGGCCCGTATTTACAAAGAGACCTCTTTCTTCTCCAGTCAAATGGATGCGGTAAATAAACAAGTCCTCCCTGTTCATGCACCTTGTCAACAGCTTCAAAAATGTTTTTTTCATTTATTTCTTCAGTTAAAAAAATTCCGCAAAATTCCCCTTTTTCCGTTGCAATTTCTTCTCCAGGTATCCCCCATTCGACTTTCGTCATAGCATTGTGGTCTGTAATTATCGGCACAATACGTTTTCTAGCGCACATTTTCTTCAGCATTTCCATAAAATTCATGGAGCATCTGGAAGTGTTAGTATGCACATGCATATCAATTTTTATCATTAGGTCACCAGAATGTTAAATTGATCGATCTATTCGAATTTTTCCGTCATTTTGTGTACATTTTTGTAGATATTATTTATGAATGTTTCGGAGAATTTATATCTTTTGTTCTCGAGTAAAATATTTCCATCGACAATTACCGTATCAACATCGTTTCCAAATGCAGAATAGACGATATTTGATTTTATATTATTAAATGGCCTCAAATGTGCTGAATCAAGGTCAATCAGTATAATATCTTTATTTTTTATTCCAATACTTTCACTATTAATTCCCATTTTTAAAACGGTATCAATATCTGCAACTGTTGGATCCCATCTATGCGCTTTATGTAATAATGATGTCATTTTCATTTCTTTGAAAATATCCAAGTTATTGTTACTTGCAGGACCATCAGTTCCAACTGAAACATCTGCACCATATTCTAAAAGTTCAAAAAGAGGCATAACTCCTCCGCTTGCAAGTTTCATGTTACTTGTTGGGCAGTGAATTACTTTGGTTTTGTTTTTCGCAAGTTTTTTTGCTTCATCTTTTGTAATCCATACGCAATGTGCTGCATGTAATTTTTCATTTAAAACTCCGATTTTTTCAAGGTATTCTACGGGACGCATTCCAATTTTATTTTCAAGTTCAACCACTTCGTATCGTGTTTCAGAAACGTGTGTGTGCATATTTACGTTATAATCGTTTGAAATTTCACTACATTTTTGATATGTTTCTTCTGAACAGGTGTATGGTGCATGAGGTGCAATTCCAACTTTTATATTTTTTTCATCAACATTGTTTTTAACAAAAGATTCCGCAGAATTTAAGAGTTTATCGATACTTTGTTCTTCAGGGGTCCCAAAATCGATAATTGGATAAGATATTTGCGCATTTAAGCCGATTTCCTTTGTAGCTTTCAATATTTTTTCAGAAAAGAAGTACATTTCGTTAAATGAGGTAACTCCAAAACGAAGCATTTCAAGGCATCCCAAAAGTGAACCGTGGTAAACATCGTTATTATTTAATTTTGCTTCATTTGGCCATATCTTTTGATTTAACCAGTCTTGAAGGATCATGTCATCCGCAATTCCCCTTAAAAGAGTCATCGGAATATGGGTGTGTGCATTATAAAGCCCGGGCATTGCACATTTTTTTTCGCCAGAAATTATTTTCAAGTCGTTCTGATTTAAATTTAGTTTTTCAATGAGATTTTTTCCAGCAGTTATTTTTGTTTCAGAATTTTCAGTCTTTTCAATTAAAATATCGCAATTTTCATCAACATTTAAATTATTATCAATATAATACGACGCATTTTTTATCAGTATCATAATTTTCACTCCAATCTCACGTAAACGTATGATTCATAACCTTTTCCATTTAAATCATAGCAAATAGTTTTATTTTTTGAGTAATATGTTCCATCATCTTCATAATCGTCAAAAATTTCAAGTTCTTTTGAAGTAATATTAAATAGAATAATTCCATCCAATAAAGAATTTTCTTTTAATCTAACGCCATAGTATCCAATTTTTTCATCGAAAAATTTCTCAAAATTAATTATTTTTCCAGAATTTCTTTCAGGAATTCTATTTATAAGTTTGAGCAATCTTTTGTCTTTCATCAGTTCCCCGTATGCAAAAATATTGACGTATTCCATAAAATCACTTTAAAAAATGGTGAAGTGTGTACTGCTTTTTTGAATCTTTTAATTCGTCTTTTGTGATCCCCAAAGCTTCCATTAGTCGTATAACTGGTGGTAAAATTTGATTTTCAATATAATAGTTCGTATCATAATCTTTTGCAGTTTCTATCGGTTCAGCCCGTTCACTAATTGATTTGTTTCCACCCGTTATAATATAACTTATAACGTCACCAGTATTTACACGATTTCCAGATTTCAAGATTTTCTTTGCAACTTCAACATGTGGGGCCGTAGTTTTATAGTCTTCAATTCGTTTTGTAAGCTGGGTATGAATCAATAAATCTTCTTTATCCACTTTTCTATCTTTTAATTCTTTAATTGTATCCTGAATTACTTTTTTTGCATTTTCAACGCTACCTTCTTTTAAAAGTGCATTTAATACGCTTTTTTGAGTATTTTTTGAAACGTTTGACCAGTCTCGCCTTACAACTTCGAGCCCTTTTATAGTAATTTTTTCATTTTCATCAATAAGGGCGTATTTCTTTTTGGTTACAAAAATACCTCTTTTAAAATACCCTTCAAATTCAAGTTCCATTTCTCCAGGCAGTTTATCGTTAATATTTTTTAAAAATATTTTTGTTTTTTCTAAAAGCTCATCGTTGGTGAGTTTTTCGCCATTCGCCCATTTGGAATAAAATCCATCGGTATCTGCGTAAATTACTTTAAATCCAAAATTTTCTGCTTCTTCGATAGTTTTTTGAATGTACTGTCGTCCAAGGTGCGTGGTAATTTCTGCACAATCTCTTGAATACCACCTTGCCATTGGAAATGCGAGGTATCCGTAGTGGGAATTTGCAAGAACTTTAATGGATCTCTGCTCATAATCTAAAATCTGGTATTCTTCGTCAAATTCTCCTTTTTCACCTTTTTCTCTTAATATCTTTTTAACGCTCTTTCTTCTATCTATCAAATCCATAAGTGTTTTTGGAATAATCCCGATATTCTTTTTACAGAATTTATGGCCCAAAATCTCTTCATTTTCCTCATCATTACAGCAATCACAGTCTATTGTTTCAGGGCTTAGGTTATGGCTCATTATAATTGAAGGATAAAGGCTTAAAAAGTCCATTGAAACGATATCTTCATGAATTCCTTTTATCGGCTCTTTTACGTAGCCCCCCTCATAGGAACTTCTGATTCTTTTTTGATATTCTTTTCCAGAAGGCCGGTTTGGTGCGATAACTCCTTTATTATAAGAATTTTTTAAAAGTAAGTATTCTACCATCTGACTGCTGCTCATACGGTTGATATCGTAGAGCGACTGATTTACTACTCTTGAAAACATTATTTCAAGAGGTAAAAACTGCTCTCCGATTCTTTGAGTATAATATGCATCTTGATAAGAATATTCTACAAGTGTTTCATCTAAATTATCCCACATTTTTGGAATATTTTCATGACCAACATCGACCTTTTTCACGTCAAAAAGAGCTTCGGTTACATTTTCAAGACGGTATTTTGTTAAATTTAACAGCCGCCTTGCAATTGGGTACAAATCGATATGGACTCGTCCGGGGATATAACTCTTAGAATTCATTCCGCCTTTTGTGATTTTTATTTTTTCATCGTTTTTTCCAAGCTTTAATTCAAGCCCAAAAACTTCAGCTCTTTTTTTAAGGTATGGAAAATCAAAATTATCTCCATTGTACGTGTAAATTATGTCGTAATCTTTCAAAATTTCGATAATTCGTTTTATAAGTTCTTTTTCATCTTTTACATATTCTAATTTGTCGTGATCGAATTTTTTGGTGGAAACTACAATATTTTGATCTTTTGAACTAAAACTTGCCATTATGATCGGATCTTTTTTTGCATTTGGCTCTTTATGACAGTAAACTTCAATATCAAAAGAAACCGTTTTAAATTCTGGAATTTTATTGTCCATCAGCTTATTCTTTTCAAAATCCCAGTTTGACGTTGGAATAACTTTATTATCAATCATATAACGTCTTATAAATGGAATATCGTATTCATAGAGTCTTTCAAATTCCATTAATATTTCACGAACCGTTTTTACGTTATTCGGATATTTTACAGTGACTTTTGAGAGTTCCTTTTCTTGATAATTTTGATCAAAAACTATTTTTTTAACAGTCTCGATTTTTTCAATCATTTTGGTGATTTCACTATCTAATTTATGCTTTTTTTCGTAATCTTTTAAAAATTCGAGGATTTGTTCTTTATCTGTCGAATTTATGTAAAAATATGGCTTAAAATCCTTTTCTTTTATGATTTCATTTAATAAATAGAGATAAATGCATAAATCTTCAGAATTGTAGTCCAAATCAATCAGGCTTTCCATCAAAACACCGCAGAAATTTAAGTTCTAGTTTTTACGATAAATCATCTTTAAAATATTAGTTAAATTTATATGTTTATTAAAGTAATATTTGAGAGTTACAGTTTTTAGCATATTTTAAAATTTAAATTCGGAAAAATTCGGTTTTATTTTAGTTATTGATGGTGACATAATGAAAATAACAGGCAAGGTGCACGTATTTGGGGATGACATCGACACAGATGCGATAATTCCTGGCGCTTATTTAAAAACAACTGATGAATATGAGCTTGCATCACACTGTATGGCTGGAATCGATGAAGATTTTCCAGAAATGGTCAAAGAAGGCGACTTTTTGGTAGCAGGTGAGAATTTCGGATGCGGAAGTTCGAGAGAGCAAGCTCCAATTGCAATAAAATACTGCGGAATCAAGGCAATAATTGTTGAAAGTTTTGCAAGGATATTTTATAGAAATTGTATTAATCTTGGAGTTTTTCCAATTGAATGCAAAGGAATATCAAAACACGTGAAAGATGGAGATTTAATAGAATTGGATCTCGAAAATAAAAAAGTAATTTTAAAGGACAAGGTTCTAGACTGCCACATTCCAACCGGAACTGCAAAAGACATAATGGATGAAGGCGGGCTTATAAATTACGCAAAGAAACAGAAAAACTAAAAAATAAATTAAAATGGATATTTGGTGATTTTATGTCACGACTGGCGATTTTAGATTATGATAGATGTCAACCACGAAGATGCTCGATGGAATGTATGAAATACTGTCCGGGAGTTAGGATGGAAGAAGAAACAATCGTAATGGATGAAAATTTAGGAAAACCAATAATTTCAGAGGAACTTTGTAGTGGATGTGGTATCTGTACCAAAAGATGTCCATTTGAAGCGATAAAAATTATCGGGCTTCCTGAAGAATTGACTGATGACAGGATTGTTCATTCATACGGTCAAAACAGGTTTAGATTATATGGATTGATTACTCCAAGAGACGGAGTAACTGGACTTTTAGGGCCAAACGGTGTTGGTAAATCAACGATAATCAAGGCACTCAGTGGAGAAATGGTTTTAAATTTAAACAATTTAACAGAAGCTCCCGACATGAAAAAAGTACTGGATTATTTTTCAGGAACAGAACTTCAAAATTACTTTGAAAAATTGAAAAACAACGGAATAAAACCTATCCACAAACCCCAATATGTGGATGTTTTACCAAAAGTTGTGAAAGGAAAAGTTGGAGAACTCCTAAAAAAAGTTGACGAAAAAGGAGATTTTGAAAAAATAATAAATGCTCTTGAAATTTCAAATATATTGGGTAGAACTTTTGACCAGCTTTCAGGCGGGGAACTTCAAAGGGTTGCAATTGCAGCAGCATGCCTTAGGGATGGAGATATTTATTATTTTGATGAGCCAACATCATGGCTTGATGTAAAACAGAGATTTAGTGCTGCAAAAGTAATAAGGGAAGTTGCTGAAGGCAAAAAAGTCGTTGCAGTAGAACACGATTTGATTGTTTTAGACTATCTTTCAGATTATATTCACATAATGTATGGTATCCCCTCAGCTTATGGGGTTGTAACTCACCCGAGGGGAACACGAGTTGGTATAAACACGTATCTCGATGGCTTCTTAAAAGAAGAGAACATAAGATTTAGAAAAAGCCCGATAGTATTTGAAAAAAGGCCCCCTCAAGACAGTACCAACAGGCCTTTACTTTTGGATTATACCGATATTTCAAAGAAACTTGGAGATTTCAGCTTAGGCGTTAAAGGTGGTCAAATCTACCAAGGTGAAGTCGTAGGAATTTTGGGGCCAAATGGTATTGGAAAGACTACATTTGTAAAAGCTCTTGCAGGAGTAATTTCGCCTGACTCCGGAGAGGTTACTGGAGACGTTACAGTTTCATATAAGTCGCAATACATTTCATCAGACTTTGAAGGAACAGTTGAGGAATTATTAATGTCAATTACTGCGATTCACACGTCATACTACAAATCCGAGATAATAAAACCGCTTGCACTTGAAAATATACTTGATTCCTCTGTAAAAGACCTCTCAGGCGGGGAACTTCAAAGAGTTTCAATTGCCGCATGTTTAAGTCATGATGCTGATTTGTATTTGATAGATGAACCTTCAGCGTTTTTGGACGTTGAACAGAGATTAAGTACTTCACGAGTAATTAGAAGAATGGCTGACGAAAAAGAAGCAGCAATGTTTGTTGTTGATCACGATATCTTGTTCCAAGATTATATTTCCGATAGATTTATTGTATTTAGCGGTATTGCTGGATCAAACGGAACTGGTTCAGAACCATTGCAAAAAAGAGCTGGTGCAAACAAATTTTTAAAAGAAATGGGAATTACTTTTAGAAGGGACCCTGACACCGGAAGACCGAGAGTTAACAAGGAAGGAAGTCAAAGAGACGTTTACCAAAAGGAAATTGGAGAATATTATTACAGTGACGAATAACTTGGGAATTAAAACAATACTTTTATTTTATTTATTTTTCACAGGGTATTCCAATAGCATATTACGATATTTTACCATAAAGCGAAGTAAATTATGTCAATAGTTGTATATATTGTCAAATATTTAAATTTATAAATATTTTGTTAAATTGGTTTTAAAAGAATTTAACGAATATTATTTGGCCATATTTCAAAATGCTAAATTATGCAGAATTTTAAAATTTTTTGTTGTTAAAAAATTCTTTAAAAAAGTTGCAAATATTTGCAACAGTTTATTTTTTAAAATAATTACTTTTTTGAATTTATTTTTTAAAAATAACCGGTAAATCCAAGTTTAATTCCCTGAAACTATTATTGCAACCG